>DATGIR010000117.1:0-6003 GCA_035295605.1 Fimbriimonadaceae bacterium
CGCCTTGAAGCGCCGCCACGGCGAGGCGCCGTCGACGGTGGCTGCCTCGTAGTAGAAGTCCGGAATCCCCTGCAGTCCGGCGAGCAGGATGATCATCGAGCCACCGACACCCCAAAGCGACATCAGGATGAATGCCGAGAGCGCGGTCTGCTCGCTTCCGAGCCAGTTGACCTGCTTGGCAGGCTGATGGGTGATCTCGCTGAGCCAATGCCCGATCGGGAAGACCTTTGCTACCAATGGGCTATAGAGGAAGCGATTGATCAGCCCGTCATCCTGCGCGAACATGCGCTGCCAGACCAGCGCGCCGGCAACCGAGCTTGCCAGGGACGGCACGTAGTAGCACGCCCGGAAGAGCGGTATACCGCGCACCTTCTGGTTGAGGAGGAGGGCGAGGATCAGGGCGAAGGCGATTCCCAGGGGCACCCGCACCAGCGTGTAGATGAAGGTGACCTTGAGCGACACCCAGAACACGGGATCGATGGTCGCCGCCTCGACGAAGTTCCCGGCACCGCGCCACTGGGCCGGACGAATCATGTCCCAGTCGGTTGTGCTGGATAGGATCGAGAGAATCATCGGACCCAAGGTGAGGCAGACGATTCCGACCAGCCATGGGGCGAGGAACCGGTAGGCGGAGCGGCTCTCCGATTTCATCCGGCGGGTGTAACGGATCTTGCGCTCGGGCATGTAAACGAACGCGGCAATGCTCAGGGCGATTGCCAGACCGACCGCTATTCCTGCATTCCAGTTGAAAAGCGGCTGCTTGCCTTGAGAGCGGAGATAGTCGAGGCGCTGTTGGGCGAGCTTCGTCCCTTCGGAGAAGGACTGCGAAGCCGGCCACAGTTGGTTATAGAAGTTGTCGAGCTTGCCGCTCATCTGGCCGTTGGCGTCAGGCCAGAACTCGGAAGTCGGCTCGAATATGACGGCCGGCACCGCCTCGTCTGTCACGATCCGGCTGTGCGGATACTGCTGCTCGAGCGGCGTGTTCGGGCCAGGAATCCATGCGTCGGTTAGCGCCACCTTCCGGATCGCCGGCTGGGCGATTCCGGCGCGGGCCATTGCGGCCATGCCGACAGGGCCGGCCATGAACTTGGTGAACTTCCACGCGGCCTGCGGATGTTTACAGCTGCTGAAGATGGCGTAGCCCGAACCTCCGGTGGTCATATGCCGCGGCTTGCCCACGTACGAGGGCATCAGGGTCACGTCCCAGTCGAAGAAGTGGGGGCTGCCCGGCTTCATCGCTTTGCGAACCTGGGGGACGTCCCAGATTCCGTCAAGCAACATGGCCGTTCGCTGATCGACGAACATCTGCCAGGCAGACGACAGAATCACGTTGTTCATCTGCTGCTGACCGGGCGCCCACTCCTTGTTCTTCTCCAAGTCGCGGACGAAGTCGGCGACCTTGATCCAGTCCGGCGAGTCGGCGATCACCTTGGTCGGGTCTTGCGGGTTGTCGACCCAGTAGTTGCCGAACGAGTATTCGAAATTGAAGAGGAGGTTGCCTTCCCAGTTCGGCGTCACGCCGTAAATCTGTTGCCCGTTGGCGTTCTTCTTGGGAAGGTGGTCCAATACCCAGAGGAAATCCTTCTCTTTGAGTTCGGGCCGCTCCGTGAAGTCCCAAGTCCATGACCCGTCCGGGTAAGGGATTCCGGCTTCGTCGAAGAGCTTCTTGTTGTAGTAGAGGATGCCGGCGGGCGCGATGTCACGCGGGAGCACGTAAACGGTGCCGTTCAGACTGTGCGCGTCGACGATCGGCTTGTAGTAATCCTTGATGCTGAACGCCGGATCGTCGTTGAAGAACTGGTTGAGCGGGAGGAGGGCCCCACGCTTTGCCAACGCCTGGAAGTGGCCGGGATCCTCCATGGCGACGTCGACCGCCGCGTTCCCGGCGTACATCACCATCATCTTCTGGTGGTAGGAGTTGTAATCGGTGATGTTCTCGAGTCGGATTTGTATGTCGGGGTTTTCCGCTTCGAACTGCGCCACCAGCTTGCGGATGACCTTCATCGACTCGTCGCCGTCCCACACGGAGAAGCGCAGGACGGTCTTGCCGTGACTCGGCTCCTCGCCTGAGCATCCCGTCAGCCCGACGGGGAGGAGGACCGCACAAAAGAGGAGGAGGAGGCGTATGAAGGCGGCGTGGCGATGCGCGCTTAAGAAGTTCAACCTCGACTCCGGCGGTGCGCAGCGGTGCGCGCCGTAAGTTTACGCATACATTTATCGATAAAGCGCGACGGCAAATTCCTGAAATCAGGGTCGGCCGCGGCGGCGCGCTTGGACATCGCGACGGTGCGCGTGGATTCCGATGATGACCTGGTCCCGATCGTGGCCTACGTGCCCCTCGGCCTCCTCTTCCTCCTGATCCAGCTCCGGGGCGCCTTTGCGCTTCCACCGCGCGAACGCCCTTTGATAGGCGGCGCTGGACGGAATCAGGCACTTGGATATCTCGTCGAAAGAGCCGAGAGCCATGCCGACGAGCGCCCAGCCCGGCCAGAAGTAGCCGTGCCCCGTCATCCACCACACGCCGATGAGAAAGGCGTTGACGCCGATATAGCTCAGCACCCCTTGTATGAACCGGCCGCGCTGCCGCTGCCGGAAACGGTCGGCGAGGTCCGCGGTATTTCGGCTCTGACTGAGCTGCGCCTCAGCGGCGTTGATCTCCGCTTCGGACAGCCCGACCTCCGCCGCGGTCCGCAGGAGGGCTTCGCGCGTCAGACCTCCGCTCAGCGACTGATGCGTCGCGAGTCGCAGGATCTGCTCAGCATCCTCCTCGTTGTAAAACTCTTGTGGCATCAGCGCGCTCGATCAATATTCTACGAAACGGCCGGGATGGGTTCCCAGCCCTACTTCCTTTCGCCCGCCCGACCCCGGGTGGCGGCATGGTTCCACCCGGCCAGGACCAGTCGCTCGTCGGGGTGGCGGTTGCCCTCCTCGACCCGATCGTCTCCAGCATACATTTGCACTAATACAGTTTTTCGTGTACGTGGCGAACGGTTTGGCATCGAGCCGTGGAGCGTGAAGTAGTGGAAGAACACGACGTCGCCCGGCTCCGCTTCAAGGGGCGTCGCTCCGGCCAGCGGGTGCTTCTCTAACAATTCCAGACTTACCTGCCCGTGGCTGTCGGCGACCCGTCCGAGCTTGTGGCTTCCAGGATAGACGCGTAGACAGCCCATCTCGTCGGTTGCGTTCGAGACGTGGACGATGGCGGCGATCATGGAGTCCTTCTCGGTTGGGAAGTAGGTCCAGTCCTGGTGGACCGGGAACGGTGCACCCTCCTCACTCGGCTTTTGGAAAAGCTTAGTGTGGTGCAGGACCACGTCCGGTCCGAGGATGTCGGTGGCGATTGTGAGGAAGCCCGGGTGCAACAGCATCCGGGTCCACCGAGCGGAGAACTGTTGAACGTTGTGGGTGTGGAGAACCACCAGCTTCTCGGCGCCAAGCTGCTTCATCTCGGGGCCGCCCCAGGTGGCATTGATCGCCTCGTCGCCGGCGACGAGCTGCTCCACGATCCGGTCGAAATCGGCCTCCAAGTCGGCGACTTCCGCCGGCGATAGCACTCCCTTGGCTAGGTAGTAGCCATTCTCGAGCACCTGACGGCCAGCCTCGGTATCCGAGCGAAGCGGCAATTCGTGAGACGTAAGCACGCGGGGAGCGTACACCGAATTAGGCTTCTAGGTTTCCAGGGCGCCAGGTTGCTAGATTCGGACCTTCTCGCGCGGCGCCGGTATCGGCGAGGGAATCGGAACCGCGTCCCGCGGCGCCACTTCCTGCTTTCCGCGCTCGATCGTCGTCATGACCTTTCCGACGACCCCCTCCAACTGGCTGAGCACGTCGTAGGCATACCGCTCCGCGCCGCGTCGCATCTGGACGGCGTCCCGATCGGCTGCGTTTCGGAGCTCTTCACTCTGGGCTTTGCTCAGCTTGAGGATTTCGCTCTCGTTGACCATGCGCTCTTGCTGTAGACGAGCTTGCTCGAGCACGCCGGCCGCCTCGACCTTTGCCTCTTGGACGATCCGCTCCGCTTCCTTTCGGGCATTCTCTAGCGTCGCGGTCGCGTCTTCTCTTGCGGTCTCCACGATTCGGTCGGACTCTCGTACGGTTGAAATGGCTTCCTTCAACTCTGCCGGCAACGAGGCTCTGACCTTCGCGATCTGCATGAACACTTCTTCCGGGTTAAGGCCGGTGTAGAAGAGCCCCCACAGGTGAGCGCGAGGCTGCCGCGCCGCCACCTCTTCAACTTGGTCGAGAAGTTTGAGAATGTCCATCTGGTGTAGTACAAGACGCAGGCGAGGGGTCTGGAGCGGCCCCTATTTTGCCACGAAGCCGGGAATCTCAGAAAGCAGGCAACTATGCCGTCTCGAGGGCTTTCTCGATGATGCGCGCGACCGGCTCCGGAACCAGCGACGAGTAGTCACCGCCAAGCACGGCGATCTCCTTGACGATGGTGCTGCTCAGGTAGCTGTGCTCCCACTTCGTCATCAAGAAAACCGTCTCGATCGACGAGCTGAGCTTGCGGTTGACGGTGGCCATCTGAAATTCGTACTCAAAGTCGGCCGTGGCTCTTAGCCCTCTGACGATGGCCGACGCTCCCATCCCCTCCGCGTATTTTGCCAAAAGCCCCTGGAAGGTGTCTACCTCCACGTTCTTGAGCCCCGTCACGCTGGCTCGGATCGCCTGCGCGCGTTGCTCGGGCGTCAGGAGCGGCTTCTTGGATGAATTCACGCCGACCGATACGACGACCCGGTCGAACAGCCGCGCAGCCCGCTCGATAACGTCCATGTGGCCGAGTGTCAGCGGATCGAACGAACCGGGATAAATGGCGAGCTTGGACACTGGCCCACTATACTTGCGATCGCCCGCTGAACGCCGCTCACGAGCCATCTCCCGCACGGCTCTCAACGAGGTACCACGATAGTCCTCGCGCGTTATAGTCTAATTGATGACAAATAAGCGAGCCCCGGCACCTAGTGCCGAAGCCCGCCTAGCCATGTTGCCCGGTTACGTTAATTCCTATCCGCGGCAAGCGCTTGCTTCAGCTGGTCAAGCGCCTTCTGCGTATCGTCAACCGCAGCTTCCTTGTGGCCCTTGAAGTCGTCGGCCGCATCGTGCATCGTCTTGAGGGCGGCACTGAGCTGGCGCATCGCTTTGCGAATCTCGGGATGGCGTTCCGCGTGTCGCTGGCCGCCCTTGCCGCCGGTTACCGGAGGCGGGGTCGCCTGGGCAAATGAGTTCGACGCTACCAGGGCGCCACCGCCGATAAGGGTCGTCGCAACCGCTGCGAGAGCAATCATTCTAGTCTTCATTAAGTCAATCTCCTTTTCTTTGCAAACGCCTTCCGGATGCTTTGTCTAGCTCCCTTCTGCGTCTTCAGGAGGGAATAACGTTGTTTCTGAACAATGGTTCAGTGCGATTTTTGAGCTAGGGCAAACGTCCTCTTTCGAGAGCATGGATCGAGCTTAGTGCGCTCCCTAGTCATCGCACCTGGTTAGGTGATAGTCGCGGCCCTAAAAGGTTAGTCCGCTTAACGCGAGGTTGTAGGTTGCGGCGGTCAGGTAGGACGACTCCGTCCAACTTGCATCCCAAGTCGGCCGTAACGGCTTCGAGGAGCTTCCGTAGAAGAACGCCGAGTATCCTCCGAATGACGGCACGAGTCCGAGATAGCTCCCCGTGCAGGGGAACGCTGTCGCGAATTGGCGCCGGATCTCCTCGAGCGAATAGGCGCAGAAGACTGGGTTGTCAGCTTGGGTCACCGCATAGCCGCCAGGAGCCAGGGCTCGGGCGCAATCCTTGTAGAAAGCGCTCGTAAAGAGCGCCTCGCTCAACTCGCCCACCTCATCCTCGTAGGTGTCGGTGGAGTCCAGGATGATCAAATCGTAGGCCGAGGTGGCTGCCTCGACGAATCCAAAGGCGTCGGCGACGTGAACCTTCACGCGGGGGTCGTCGAAGGCGCCCGAGGAGACGGTGGGCAAGTGCTCGCGACACGTGTCGATAACCGCTTGATCGATC
>DATGIR010000118.1:0-11091 GCA_035295605.1 Fimbriimonadaceae bacterium
GGCCAAGCAGCAACTCCTCGCTCAGCGGATCCTCGATGTAACGCTGTACGGCTCGGCGAAGCGGTCGGGCGCCGAGGTTCGGGTCGTAACCCTCGTCGACCAGCAGATCCTTGACGGAGTCGCTGAGTTCGATTGTCAGCCCGGAGGCGGCGGCCTGCTCGTTCACCCTTCGTAGGTACAGGTCTGCGATCCGCAGAATTTCATCCTTCTGGAGGTGATGGAACACGATCACCTCGTCGACACGGTTGAGGAACTCGGGCCGGAAGAGCTTCTTCATCTCGTCCAGCATCTTGCTCTTCATGTTCTCGTAAGTCTTCGGGTCGCTGAGGTCCTGCTTGATCGTTCGGAAACCCAGCCCCTGATCCATCTCGATCGGCCGCACGCCGACGTTCGACGTCATGATCAGGATCACGTTCCGGAAGTCGACGGTTCGACCCTGGCTATCCGTAAGCTGGCCGTCTTCCATGACCTGCAGGAGGATGTTGAAGACCTCCGGGTGTGCCTTTTCGATTTCGTCAAGCAGCACGACCGTAAAAGGATTGCGCCGAACTTGCTCGGTGAGCTGACCACCCTCGTCGTAACCCACATATCCGGGAGGGGCGCCGAGCAGCCGCGACACCGAGAAGCGCTCCATGTATTCGGACATGTCGATCCGAACCATGTTCGACTCCTTGTCGTACAGGTACGCGGCGAGGGCTTTGGCAAGTTCGGTCTTGCCAACTCCGGTCGGGCCGAGGAAGATAAAGCTGCCCATCGGCCGCTTGGGATCCTTCAGGCCACTGCGGGCGCGGCGAATGGCTCGGGAAACGGCAACGACCGCGTCGTGCTGTCCGATGATGCGCTCGTGGAGATCGCTCTCCATACGTAGAAGCTTCTGGCTCTCGGCCTCGACGAGCTTGGTGACGGGGATGCCCGTCCAGCTTTGAACGATGCTGGCGATCTCCGCCTCGCTCACGATCGGCTCCGTCTTCTCCTCCGCCGCCCAAGCCTCTTCTCGCTTGCGTAGATCCTCCTCGAGTTCGGTCTGTTCGGCGCGAAGCTTGGCGAGGGCTTCCTCGTCGGAGTTGCCGCGCTTGCCAAGGTGCTCGACCTCGCTGTTCAGCTTGTTAAGCCGAATGCGATCGGCCCGGACTTCGGCGGGGGGAAGGCTCTGCTGGAGTCGAACGCGGCTGGCGGCTTCGTCGATCAAATCGATCGCCTTGTCCGGCAGGCTACGGTCGCTAATGTAGCGCTGGGAGAGGGTGACGGCGGCCTGGATGGCGTCGTCGGTGATTTCGACTTGGTGGTGCGCCTCGTACCGCTCGCGAAGCCCCTTGAGAATGTCGACAGCCTCTTCCTCGCTCGGTTCCTTGACCTTGACGGCCTGGAATCGGCGCTCGAGGGCGGCGTCACGCTCGATGTACTTGCGGAACTCGTCTTGGGTGGTCGCACCGATGCATTGGAGCTCGCCGCGCGCCAGGGCCGGCTTCATGATGTTCGAGGCGTCGATGGCGCCTTCTGCGGCGCCCGCGCCCACCAGCGTGTGGAGCTCGTCGACGAACAGGATGACTTGGCCTTCCGCCTTGCGGACTTCCTCCATCACCTTTTTCATTCGCTCTTCGAACTCGCCGCGGTACTTGGTGCCGGCGACCAGGCCGGCGAGGTCCAATGCGACGATGCGCTTGTCCCGGAGCAATTCGGGAATGTCCCCACTGATGATCCGCAGGGCGAGGCCCTCGGCGATGGCCGTCTTTCCAACGCCGGGTTCTCCGATAAGACAGGGGTTGTTCTTGGTGCGGCGGCAGAGAATCTGCATCACACGCTCGATCTCGCCTTGGCGCCCGACCACCGGGTCGAGCTTGCCCTCGCGAGCCAAATCGGTAAGGTCTCGGCCGAACTCATCGAGCGTAGCGGTCTTGGTAGAACTTCCCGTGCTGCTGGAGGAGCGGCCGCCATTCTTAGCCTGGCTCTCATTGTCCTGGAGCGCCATGACTTCGCGGCGGGCCTTTTCCAGCTCCACGCCGAGCTTGGCGAGCACCCTACCGGCCAGGCCGTCGCCCTCACGGATGAGGCCGAGCAGGAGATGCTCGGTGCCGATATAGTTGTTGTTGAGGTTTCGAGCCTCGTCGTAGGCCAGATCGATGACGCGCTTGGCCCTCGGGGTGAGGGTCATATCCTGGTTCGGGCGGGCGTCGCCGCGCGGAAGCTGCTTTTCAACCTCGGAGCGGATACGGTTCAGGCTCACGCCGAGCTTTTCGAGGACGCGTGCCGCCACGCTATCCGACTCGCGGACCAAGCCGAGGAGGAGGTGCTCGGTGGAGACGTAGCCCTCACCAAACTTCTGCGCCTCTTCCTGGGCGTAAAACACGACTTTTCGTGCGCGTTCTGTAAACCGTTGCCACATATATTTATTGCCTGTTGCTTACCTTCGGTTCCTCCCTTGAGAGGAACGCCCGATGCACTGTTCTACGTCGTATCCGAGAACCTTGTTTTTCCGAGGGTTTCGACACCTCAGAAGCTAACGACGGGTCTCAGTCCGCGAACGCTTCAGGTTCTCCGAAGAGTACCTGTAGCTTCGACGACACCCTAAATTGTCGGTTCCACTGCTCTGGGCCGTTAGCGGGCAGTATTGCGCTTAAATCGCTGTAAGCAGGATTGACAGGCATGCTAGGCGTCAGGTTCGGCATTGTCCTGGTGTGGTTCGAGCTCGCCGCGCGCCTGGAGGACAGAGGTTTCACTAACACCCAAACTGCCCAGGGCTTTGGCGGCAACGCCGTTTCGTTCTCGGATGAGCCCGAGCAGGATATGCTCGGTGAACCGCTGCCACATACCCTGAAGTGTAGACTCGCAAAATGACCAGGCAAACCGGGGCCAACGCGGCTCGTGTAGGCATACTCGTCATCATTGCGACCCTGCTCCTGTACGCCGGTTTCTCGTTCCTAGGTGGACACGTGGGCCAGAAGGGCGCCAAATACTTTGTGCAGCTCACCGACGCGGGTGGGATCGTGAAGGGCACGCGTGTCTCCATGTCCGGTGTCCACATCGGCGAAGTCGCGGATGTGGAGTTGCAGAACGCCCGCCAGGTGACGGTCGAGCTGGAGATTGAGCGTAAGTACCCGATTCCCGCCGGCAGCGTCGCCGAGATTCCGACTCAATTCATCTCCCTCGGCGAGGCGGGCATGGTCATCGTTCCGCCCGAGGTGCTTCACGGGAACCTCGACGAGGGCGCGGTGCTCGAAGGTCGCCATCCCGGACCCCTCGAGGGCATCTTCCCCGACACGAAGACGACCGTTCAAACATTGACCGAAACGATCGCGGCGCTAAGGGACCTGCTACGCGACGAGGACCTGAAGGGAAACATCAAGCACATGCTGGCCTCGACCACAAAGACGTTGGAGCAATTCGAGGCCCTGGCCAAACAGACGAACACGGTGCTCGCCGCCAACGAGGGGTCGATCAACTCCGCCATTCGCAACGCGTCGCTCGCGATGGCCGACGTTCACAAGAGCACCGATCTGCTCTACCGGATGGTCAACGACGGCCGCTACCAGGACAAAGTGAGCGGCCTGCTCACCCGCCTCGACGCAACCGCGGACAAGGCGAACAAGCTGATGGAGAGCCTCAACTCATACGTAAACGATCCCGCCCTCCATAACTCGTTCAAGACCGCGATGGACAACGCGGTCGAGCTCTCTGAGCAGGGCAAGCAGATTGCGACGAAAACCAACGCGATGGCCGACAACGGCGTCGAGCTGACCAAGAGGGCGGTTGCGCTGACCGATCAGGCCGGCGAGGTGGCCACCGAGGCCAAGAACCTGCTCGCCAAGCTCGAAGGGCTGGTCACCAAGGTCGAGGGGAAGGTCGACAGCTTCAACGTGAAGTTGCCGAAGAATCCGATCGGAACCCCACACGCCGAGCTTCGCGCGATTCGGGACACCCACCCCAATTACAACCGAGTGGACGCCAATGTGATGGTGCCGCTGATGGGGCATCCCATCTACTTCGGGCTTTGGGACGCGTTCGCCTCGAACCGCTTGAACCTACAGTTGGGGCAACCCCTCGGCCAAAATGCGGTTTTGAGGTACGGAGCGCACGCCGGTACCGAGGGGCTGGGGGTAGACTACTTGCTCGCGCCTCGACTTGGGCTCACGGCGGACGTGTTCAACGCCAACAAGCCGAGGTTCGACGCGCTTGCCAAGTACGACTTCGGCAACGGCTACGACTTCTGGTTCGGGCTTGATCGAATCTTCGATCGGAACGGCATCGCAGTCGGCGTCGGCATCCACAGATAGGTTTACAGCAATGAAGGTTATCCTGAATCAGACCGTCCCGAAGGTCGGTAAAGAAGGCACGGTCGTTACGGTTGCCGATGGGTTCGCCCGCAACTATCTCTTCCCGCGCGGGCTGGCGAAGCTGGCCGATCGCTCGCAGATCGCCGCTCTCGGACGACGAAACGAGCGAATCGCCGCCAAGACCGCCGGTGAGAAGACCGCCGCCGAGGAGCTCCGAGAGAAGCTGAACGGTAAGGAAGTCCGAATCGAAGGCAAGGTCGGCAAGGATTTCGGCAAGCTCTTCGGCGCCATCACCAACGGCGACATCGCGGACGCGATCAAGGCGCAGCTCGGGGTGAGCCTGGAGAAGAAGCAAGTTGCGCTGATCGACCCCATCAAGCGGTTGGGCACCCATAAAGTCGAGTTGGATCTCCACCGCGAAGTCGACGCCCATGTTTCGGTTGTCGTGTTCGACCCGAACGCGCCGGTCGAGCCTGAAGCCACCGAGGCAGAAGCGCCGGCCGAGCCGCCCGCCGAGCTCGTCGAGGCGTAACGGCTTCGCCCAAGAGCGAGCCTTGAGCATACAAGCCGACGGGGCCAGCCGCGAGAAGACGACGGCGGCCTCCGTCTCGCTTGGCACTAACTTCATCCTCACAACGGTCAAGGCCGTCGGCGCGTTTCTCACCGGCTCGGTCGGGCTCTTCAGCGAAGCCGTCCACTCGGGCGCCGACTTGGTTGGTTCGACGCTTGTGCTCGTTTCGGTTCGGGTAGCAGCGGCGCCGCCGGACGACGAGCATCCGTATGGGCACGCGAAGGTTGAGAACATTGCCGGCCTGGCCGAGGCGGGCGTCTTGGGGCTTCTCGGGCTGTTCGTGATAGGCCAGGGCATCGAGCACCTCTGGCACGGCGTCACCCTGCAGCGCATCGATTTGGGCCTGCTGGTTGCGATCGGCTGCGCCCTGATGTCCGGCGCAGCGGGCTACTACATCCGGCGCGTCGGGCTAAGGACGCAATCGGCGGCGCTTCAAGCCAACGGACTTCACCTGCTCTCCGATCTCGGCACGAGCGCGGGAGTCGCGCTCGCCTTCGCTTTAGTGAAGTTGGCCGGCATTCACTGGGCGGACGGAGTGATCGGGATCGTGCTCGGCGCATGGCTGGTCGTAAGCTCGTTCAGGGTAGGGCACGAGGCGTTTCAACAGCTCATCGATCGCCGCCTGCCGGACGTGGACGTCGCGCGGATTCGCGAGGTCATCGGGGGCGAGCCATCGCTGATTTCGTATCATCGCCTGCGGACCCGTCTCAGCGGCAACGTGCGCTACATCGACTGCCACGTGGTCGTGCCGAACACCTGGTCGGTGGTCGAGGCGCATCAGGTTGTCGACAAGCTGGAGATCGAGCTCCGCGAGGAGCTCAAACCGGCGGTGGTCGTCATCCACGTCGATCCGTACGATGAGGAGAAGGCGAGGCGGTAACGGCTAGTCACGAAACGAGTCGCATCGGATTCTCAAGATAGCCGCGAACCAGGTTCACGAACTTCGCGCCGCCGGCGCCGTCGACAAGTCGATGGTCGAACGAGCCGGTGATGTTCATTCGGCTTCGAACCACGATCTCGCCGGCCTCATTGGCTACAACGCGCTTCCGAGCCGAAGCAACCGCGAGGATCGCCGCATTCGGAGCATTGATGATCGCGATGAACTCGTCGACGTCGAGCATTCCCATGTTCGAAATCGAGAAGGTCGAGCCGCTCAACTCGTCCATGCCCAGCTTGTTCTCGCGAGCCTTCTTTGCCAGGTCTTTCGCCGCGGTCGAAATCTGCCGCAACGTGAGTTGATCGGCGTTCTTAATGACCGGCACCGTGAGCCCATCATCTATCGCTACGGCCATGCCGATGTTCACCGCGCCGTGGAGAATCGCCGCCTTGTCGCCCAAGCTCGCGTTGACGTCGGGCAGATCCCGAAGGGCCAGCGCGCAGGCGCGAACAACGAAATCGTTCACCGACGGCTTGCCCGCCCCTTGAGCCTCGAACTGAGCCCGCAGTGAGAGAATCGCCTCCACGTCGACCTCGACGGTGACATAGAAATGCGGAACCTGGGTCTTGGACTGAAGTGTTCGTTGGCCGGTGATTTGGCGCAGCCGGTTCAAGGGCACCGTGCGATCCTCGCCCGTGGCGACAATCGCAGGAGAAGGGGTTGGCGCAGGGCGCGGAGCCGCACCAGGCTCAGCCTCGATGACGTCTTTCTCAACGATTCGCCCACCCGGACCAGACCCGACGATCGTAGAGAGATCGATGCCCTTCTCCGCGGCGATCTTTCGTGCCAAGGGACTCGCCTTGACCCGGCCGGTCTCCACCGCGTGGCCGTTGGCGGCTTGGGATGCCGACTCAGCGGTTGGCGGAGCCGATTCAGCCGCCTTCGCAGGCTCGGCGGGGGCCGAGGCCTCGCCATTCCCCCAGTTTGCAGGGAGCCTTTCGCCGTCCTTCAGGATGGCGGCGATTGGCCGCCCTACAGGAACCGTGTCGCCCCCCTTAATAAGGATGCCGGCGAGCTTTCCCGATCCGGGAGACTCCAACTCGAGCGTCGCCTTGTCTGTTTGGATCGTGCCGATCACTTCGCCGCTCTTTACGGAGTCGCCCTCTTTCTTGAGCCACTCGAGGAGGGTTCCCTCCTCCATTCCGTCGCCCATTTTCGGCATGATCACGTCGGTCATTTGAACCTATAGGTTACCGTAGGGCTCGGATTAGACGCCCCTCAAGTCCAGTGCAGGGATTCCAGCGCCAGTGCGGCTCCTCCCAACAACCCGGCGTCGTCGATCTGTTCCGCTTGGACGATCTTCGCATCCGCGAACAACACCGGAACCGCAACGTTTCTCGCGGTCTTACGGGCGGGGGCTAACAGAAACTCGCCGGCCTTGGCAATTTGGCCGCCGATAGCGACCACATCCGGTGAAAAGATATTGATGAAGGAGCCGATCGCCACTCCGAGCATCGTGCCAACCTCCTCCCAAACCTCCAAGGCGACCTCGTCACCCTTCGCGGCGGCCTCGGAGAGGTGTTTGGGGGTCAGCTTGGACACGTCACCACCAAGCATCTCGTTGAGCAGGGTCGGACGCTTCCGAGCGATTCGGTAGCCGGCGCGCCGAATGATCGAATCGCGTTGGCAGTACGACTCCACCGAACCGTAGGTGCCGGCGTTGCACTCGACTCCGTTGTGCAGCACAACCGTGTGGCCGAGCTCGGCGCCGCCCTTGTTGCCGCCGATCAACACAAGCGGGCCGCCCGCCGGGCCCAGAACGCTGTTGGGAGACATCACGACGCCGCCGCCGATGCCGGTCCCGACTGTGAGCATCACGAGGCAACTCGCCGAGTTGCGGCCCGATCCGAACTTGTATTCACCCAGCGCGGCCAGGTTCGCGTCATTGTTCATGTGCACCTTGAGCCCGGTGCCCTTCTCGAGCGGGGTGCGGAAGTCGACGTTGTCGAGGTACTTGAAGACGCCATTGACCAACTCCCCGAGGTTCGGCGCCCAGACCACGACTCCACTGTCGTTGTTGGCGAAGCCGGGGACCGCGAGCCCAACGGCGGCGCACTCGCCCTCCGCCGCGTCGCGCGCTTGGGATATCGTAGAGACAGCCGCGTTTAAGATGGCTGCGACGCCGCTTTGGCCGTGGGAAGGATTCGAAACTGTGCCACTGGCGGGGCTTCCGTCGTCGTAGTATGCACGGGCTCGAACGTTTGTGCCCCCGAGGTCAACGCCAATGACGCAATGCCTCTGCACGTGAGAATTCTAGCATCGGGCCAAACCAAACGGCCTGCGTATAACGACCGGGTTGTATGACCGGGGGGATGTGGGGTAGTAACTCTTGATCGGAGAAGTTAGAAAAGCCGAGGTAAGCACTTCGCGCATTCACGACGTCAGCGTCGCACTTGTCGATGAGATCGAGCGCGCGATCGTCGGAAAGCGCGAAAGGATCGAACAGGCCGTTCTCTGCCTGCTGAGCGGGGGCCATCTCCTCCTGGAGGATATTCCAGGGGTAGGTAAGACAACGCTCGCCAAGGCGTTGGCGCGCACGATGGGCGGCGACTACCGTCGCGTCCAGTTTACGCCCGACCTCCTCCCCACCGACATCACGGGATCCTCGGTGTACAACCAGGGCACCGCGCAGTTCGAGTTCCGCCCCGGACCGATCTTCGCCAACGTGGTGCTCGCGGACGAGATCAACCGGGCGACCCCGAAGACCCAGTCCGCCCTCCTCGAAGCGATGGAGGAGCACCAAGTGACCAGCGACGGTGAGTCGCGTCTATTGCCCAAGCCCTTCTTCGTCATCGCGACCCAAAACTCGATCGAGATGACCGGCACCTACCCCCTGCCCGAAGCGCAACTTGACCGGTTCTTCATGCGGCTCGACATCGGATACCCCAGCCGCCAGGCCGAGGCCGAAATCCTGACCGGCCACAAGGTCGAAGAACCCCTGGAAACCCTCAAGGACGTCACGAACCCGGTCACGGTCGTGGAGCTTCAGTCGGAGGTCCGGGAGATGTTCGTGCACGAGTCGCTCGTGGGTTACATCGTGGACATCGTTCGTGCCACCCGCGAAAGCCCGCTTCTGACGATGGGAGCCTCGCCGCGCGGCTCGCTCCACGTAATGCGGGCGGCCCAGGCCCGGGCGGCGATGGGCGGTTACGACTTTGTGCGGCCCGACGACGTGCAGTTCGTCGCCCCCCTCGTTCTGAGCCACCGCGTGCTGGCGCGGGCGGAGGTTCGAATGCGGGGTGGAGCGAGCGCGGTTGGCGAAGCGGTCCGATCGATCGTCGAATCGGTGCCGGTTCCGCCCAGCGCGCGGTGATCAGTCCGGCGCCAAGCGCCCCCGAAGCTGCACCCAAGGCCGCCCGCCCCCTCGTCGCCGTCGGCGAGCTTCGAATGCGCCGGGTCGGCGGCTGCGGCCTGACCGCCTCGGCGATCGCGCTCTCCCTCGTCGCCCTCCTGGTCGGCTCGCCTGGGCTCTTCTACATGAGCACGGCGATTATCGTCACGATCCTGGTTGGGCGTCTCCAGGCTTGGCTCGCCGTCACCTCGCTACGCTTCGAGCGGATCGCGCCCTCGGTAGCGCACGTGGGTGAACTGATCACGGTCGAAACTATTGTCTGGAGCCTGCAGCGGATTCGAAGGCCACTGATCAGCGTGAACGACGACCTGCCGCCGGGCATGGTGCTCGCCGAGCGTTCTCCAAGCTTGCCAATCGCTCCGGCATTCGACCACCCGGTCCGATCTCAGTACCGTTTCAGGCCGCTCCGGCGGGGACGCTACGAGTGGAGCGGCGTTACCGTCGTCGGAGTCGACGGACTGGGAATCGTCTCGGTCTCGAAGCCTTATCGGACCGACGGCACATCCCTGTTGGTCGTCCCCTCGCCGATTCCGATCACCCTTGAGGCGCCCGCAGCGGGAGGGCTCGGCATCAGCGAGGCGGGAACCGGCCAAGCGAGGGGCGGCCTGGAGCCTCGAGGAATCCGCGAGTTTGCTCCGGGCGATTCGATTCGCCACGTGCACTGGCGTTCGAGCGCGCGGGTTGGAACGCTCTTAGTCAAGGAGTTTGAAGCCGGCTCCCAGGCCCTTTTCGGGCTCCTGCTTCAGCTCACCCGGGGATCGGATTACGGGCCGCCGCCGATGAGTTCGCTCGATCTCATGTGCGGCCATTCCCTGTACCTGGCGCAGGAGCTATCGCGGGGCGGCGCGGAGGCGGTTTTGCCGCAGCTCGAAGAGCCCGACAAGCGGGACCGGTCTGCAGCGCGAATTTCCGAAGTGGAAGCGCTGCTCGCGGAGGTCCGGGCGAACTCGACAACCAGCATCGGAATCGAATTGGCGCGCGCCGCTCAGACGCCGGGATGTGGCAGCGTGTTCTATGTCATGGTTTCGGAGGCCGATCCGACGCTGCCTGGCGCGATCGCGGATGCCATTCGGCGAGGCTGCCCGGTCACGGTGCTGATCTACGACCCCTTCAAGTTCCTCGGTCGCCTCGGCGCGGCAAAGTCCGCGGCAAAGCCAGATTACATCGACGCTTTGACCGCCGCCGGCGCTCGAACCGCGATCGTCCCGCTGGAGAACATCAGGAGTCCCGTCGATGCTCGCTAGCCGAACTATTTCCATCCGCGACACCGCGTGGATCGACTACCTGCTGACCGCCGTTCTGGGGTGCCTCGCGCTCTATACGATCGGGCAAGGGATAGCCCAGCCGGCAGTGGGCTACATCGCGGCCGTGATCTACTGCTTCGGTACGGGCGTGAGTTTCCTGATCGGAATCCGGGTGCGCGCGACGCCCGTTGCCGCTTTCGACGGGCTGGTTTACGGAATCGCCGCCTTGCTCGCGATCTTCGGCCAGGGCTATCTGAACCAGATCTTCCCCGCCGATTCGTTCCCTGTTGAGCTTCGCTCGGCCGGGATCGTCACGTGGCTCCTGTGCCTTGGAAGCTTTGCGGCTTGGCGCGATGCCACGCGGCTCTTCCAGGCGGTTCCCGCGCTCGCGATCTTCGGCTTGGTCGGCGTATTCGATACGTGGTCGAACGCGCCTTTCCTGTTCTTCGGCTACCTCCTTTGCCTGGCCCTCATGTTTGGCCGCGCCCACGCGCGCTCGATGCTCGTACAGGCGACCCAGTCAGGCTTCGCCCGGATCGAGGAGGGAATCTCCCTCTCCGAGTCCGGCGCCGACCGCGACAGCGTGCTTCGAGCCATGCGGCGGGGCCCTTGGCGGTGGATGGCGGGGCCCGAGTGGGCGCTTGCTTCTGCCGGGGCGGTGATCCTGATCAGCATCTTCGGGGCGCCCATCGTGCACGATTCGGTGAAGAACGTTG
>DATGIR010000119.1:0-2551 GCA_035295605.1 Fimbriimonadaceae bacterium
CCGAACGAAGCCAGCACGATAACCGGCGTGGTGAACCGCGCGGGCAGAACGAATGCCAAGCCGAAGTACGCCACGGCGACGAGGCACAGGCAAAGCAGACAAACGCATAGCCAGAACCACGTCGCTCCAAGCGTCCCGTACGGGTCGAAGAGGCGCCGCATCACGCCGCCACCCCGGCTAGCCCCCGGCTAACCTCTCGGGCGCCCCACACGATCGACGCCGCGCTCCACAGCGCAAAGGCGCTGCAGAACCAAGCCCCTTCACGTACGAGCGGAGCGTCGATCGTCCGAGTCTGCGATAGGTGCGCGGGAAAATCGTGCAGGCCGTAATCCGCCCACCCAACGGCGGCGGTCGACACAACCAGAATCACGAAGCCCAGTGCGAATGCCCGCGGCGCCGCCTTGCTGTCCGTGCCCTCCGATCCGAGCATCCGTATGCCCCAGGTTATCCACGGCACCAGTAGGTTCGCCGTCGGGATCAGCAGGATGCCCACCCGCACGGGCACGATGAAGACCGCGCACGAGTACGCCAGGCTCATGAACACGAGCACAGCCACGCACACCTGAAGCCTGATTCGAGTCCGCGCCAGCGTCCCGCACGGGTCTATCAGCCGTCGCACCGGATTCATCCCAACGCCAGCACCTGCCGGCCGGCGAGGGCGGCACTCATGCGTCGCGCCCGGCGCATGACAAGAAGCGCCCCGTACCCCGGCAGCGCCACCGTGCAGAGCCAGAAGAGCTCACGGAACTTCGGAATGGCCGCCCCGACCATGGAGTCGGCGTGCAAGTTGGGGGGCGCATGATAGAACCGGTCGACGTCCGCAAGCAGCATGAACAACGCTACGAGGCATAGAATGCCGATCCCCGGCCGCTCCCACCATGGCTCGGGGTCGAGTTCCGCGCCGAGCCGAAAGTAGGACTTTGTGAGCTCGGTCGCGATCAGGGATGGGAGCAGCATCAGGCTCAAACACACGCGGCGGTCGAGCAGGAAGCTGAGGCCGAACGCGAGGGCGGCGAGAACGAGCGCCGCATTCACCGTTCGTATCGGCTGGAACTTGCGGTCGCCGAGCGCGTCGTATGGATCGAGCAGCCGCCGCATGGCTACATTATAAGGAAGCCCCCGCCGCCGTTACTACCGGTACTTCGCCATCATCGCCCGAAACGCGGGCAACGTCTTCTCCAGCCCCCTGGCCGACTTCGAGCTGATCACGAACTCGACCCAATACTTGCCCTCCGCGCCGTAGCTCACCCGCTCGAACGCTTCATGCCCGTTCACGAAGCTGAACGTGCGCAACCGTTTCCCGGACGCGAGCACGAGCGGCGAGTCGAGCTCCTTGACGACCACCTTCGGCATGTGCTCCTTGAACTGCTTCACGTCGCCGTCGATGAGCTCCTGCAACGTTCCGCGCTCCTTCTTGTCGGGCTCGTAGAAGGCGCGCGCATACATCACCGTCTCCGCGTTGGCGAACGTCTTCCCCTTGGGAACGAGAACGTTCGATTGCATTTCGACGCTCTGCTCCTCCTCGTGCACCCAGCCGCTCGGCGGCTTCAGCTTCGGCCACCAGAAGAACTTGATCCCCGACTCCGTCAGATAGGCGTGCTTCTCGATCTCGGCGCCGGCGCAGAGAGGGGCGAGGGCCAAGAGGGCCGAGGCAAGGAGTCTCACCGCTTCACTCCCGGCTCCCGGGAACCGCTATCTCTCCCTCGGGAGATAGCGCGCCGCCCCTCAGGGCGAGGCTCACCTGCCGGGCGCGGAGAACCAAGAGGCCGCCGCAGTAGAACGCCGCCACCACCACCAGCCCGGCCAGAACCCGAAAGCAAGGAGTCGCCCCCATGACCGGTCGCGACATCCCGAGGTGCTCCGGTAGCACGTGGGTCTTGTAGTCGATCCAGGCGGCGGCCATTCCGGCCGCGAAAATCAGAACGATCCCGGTGATCGCCCGGAGAAGCAAGCGGTCGTCGCGACCTTTGCCCTTCAGGCTCTGGAGGCCGCAGCCGAGGGATACCTGCACGGGGATGAAGACGGCGCACATGGTGACGGAGAACCGGGCGGGGATCACCAGACTCAACGGGACCATCGCTAAGCCCGCGGCGCAAATAATGATCAGCTCGATCGAAAGCGCGTTCACCGCCGTGCCGAGCGTGCCGGCGGGATCGAGCAGCCTCCTCATGATCAACATTATATTGACGGCCGGGCCACAGCCGACCGGCCCCACAATAACCGCATGGAAGAACTCAAGGCCTTCTGCCTCTCCCTGCCCGAGGCCCACGAGGACCACCCGTGGGGCGAGACCGTCTTCAAAGTCCGCAAAAAGGTCTTTGTCTTCTTCGGCGAGACCGGCATCTCGGTCAAGCTGCCGCAATCCGGCTGGCCCGCGCAGCAGCTGCCTTTCGTCAAGCCGACCGGCTACAACCTCGGCAAGAGCGGCTGGGTCACCGCCTCCTTCGCCGATGGCGGGGAGGTCCCGTACGACCTCTTGCGGGAGTGGATCAAGGAGAGCTACCGCGCCGTCGCCCCCAAGAAGCTTGCCGAGCAGCTCCAACACGAGCCA
>DATGIR010000120.1:0-3770 GCA_035295605.1 Fimbriimonadaceae bacterium
AGCGCAGGCGGCTCCACTCGGTCTCGTTCCGTAGTGCGGCGCCCAGCGCACGCATGTACTCCGCATGCGGTATCTCGAACGCGCCGAGGGATTGGAGGTGGGGGTTCATGATTTGGGCATCGACGATTTGAAAGCCCAAGGCGCGGCAGCGCTCGACGAGCGCCCAGAGCGCCACCTTGCTTGCATTCGCCTCCCGGTGAAACATCGACTCGGCGCAGAACGCGCGACCGATCGCGAGGCCGTAGACGCCTCCGACGAGCGAGTTGCCCCGCCAGCACTCAACCGAATGTGCCCAGCCGTCGTCGTGCGCTTGGCCGTAAACGCGAACGAAGTCCTCTGAAATCCAGTTGTCGGTGGGGCGGAGGCACCCCCGCATGACATCCCTGAAGGCGGTGTCGAAGCGGATCTCGAACTGGCCCTGACGGATGACCCGCCAAAGCGATCGAGAAACGCGGATGCCCGATATCGGGAGCAGGGCCCGCATACGCGGTTGAAACCAATCCACCTGACCGTCGTCCATGGTCATCGGGAACGCGCCCTGCGTGTAGCCGTACCAGAGCATGGAGGTGGTGAGGTCCGAACCGTTCATGGGCGCAAATCCGAAGCTCCCCGATGATTATTCTAACCGAGCGTTAAGTCGAAGCCAAAATTCGAGGCTTATTACGGGCTTACCGAGGATAGAACTCGCCGGGAGCGACCTGCGCGACGGGAGGGAGCCGTTGCGGGCGGAAGAAGTCGTTGTACATAACGGCGATGGTCGCATAGAGCAGCGGCAATGTAAAGATGATGCCGATCCCGCAAAGGCAGGCGCCAAGGCCGGAGAGGAACGCGGCGCAGAAGTAGACGCCGACCATCGGCAACGCGTTCGGGGCGAGGGTTTGAAACGACAATCTGGCCGCATCGACGATGGGCAGCTTTTGATCGATGAGGATCAGAGGGACGAACGCGAAGATCGCCTGGATGAAAAACGCTACCGTCGCTCCAATGGCGCCGGCAAGAATCAGGATGGCGATACCGGTCGAATCCAACGCACGGGACGCAAAGAGTCCAGCGCCGACCGCGCCGGCGATGAAGATTCCCCACACCACGATTCCGGCAAGCAGGGGCATCAAGAAGCTCCACAAAAAGACCCGTCCAATTGCGCCGTCGAAAGAGAAAAAGTCGCCGAGGGTCGGAAACCCGCCGCGAGCCTTGATCAGGGCGAAGCGTTGGAGCCACGCGGTTGTGACGCCCTGCACGCCGGTAATCACCACCGAGAAGAGGCCGACGGCGCCGATAAACACGCCCGTGAACGCAAAAGCTCTCGAGATGTCAGCCGGCGTCTTGGAGGAGCTGTCCGGAAGCACCATCGTCAGAGGCAAGATCATGAGTTGAAAGACAATTTCAAGGGCGTAGATGATGGCAAGCACGACGATCGAAGCCACTACCCAATTCCCGAGGTCGGACATGACCATGCTCCAAGCTTCGCCGATCGCATCGAACCGAATCCGCATCGGCGGGGGTGAGGGGGCAGGTTGCTGGGCAGCGAAGGATGGCGGAACTTGCATTTGGGAGATTGTAGCGTCCGCCGCCACCCGGCCCGACCTAGAATTGGCTAGTCGTTAACCTGGACCATTTCGAAGGCTTCCACGGTATCGCCCTCCTTGAAATCGCTCCAATTCTCGAACGTGAGGCCGCACTCCATGCCCATCGTCACCTCGCGAACATCGTCCCGCAGGTGGCGGAGCGTTGCGATCTTTCCGGTGTAAACAAGCTCTCGATCGCGGTGCACGCGACACTCGGCGTTCCGAGTGACCTTGCCGTCGACGACGTAGCTGCCCGCGACGATTCCCTTTTTCGATAGCTCGAACCGGACCCGAATCTCCACGCGGCCGAGGTACTCCTCCTCGAACTTGGGCTCGAGCATGCCTTTCACGGCGGCTTCGATATCCTCGATCAGCTCGTAGATGATCGTGTAGGTTCGAATTTCGACCTTTCTCCGCTCGGCCTCGCGCTTGGCGCCCGGCTCCGGGCGGACGTTGAAGCCAACCACGATCGCATTGGCAGCGCTTGCGAGAAGGATGTCGGACTCGGTTATGGAGCCCACGCCGCTAAGGATGATCTTTGTCTCCACCTCTTCGTTGGCGACCTTCTCCAGCATGCCCTTGACGGCTTCTACAGAGCCTTGAACGTCGGCCTTGATGATGAGGTTGAGCTCGCGTAGCTCCTCCGTATCGAGCTTCTTACGGAGTTCGCTAAGGGTCATTCCCCGGCTCTTGACGACCAGATTCTTCTGGCGGTCGTCGGTAACCCGCTGCTCGGCAATCTCCCGGGCGGCCTTTTCGTCCGCTTCGACCTCGATGGCATCGCCGGCGGCGGGGACGTCGCTGAGGCCGAGCACCTCGACCGGCGTGCTGGGACCCGCCTCGTTGATCCGCTCGCCGCGGTAGTCGGTCATCGCTTTGATGCGGCCGTACGTGGTGCCGACCAAAAGGGCATCGCCGTTCCGAAGCGTGCCTTCACGGACCAGGATCGTGGCTACCGGTCCGCGTCCCTTCTCGAGCTTGGCTTCGATGACGCTTCCGGCAACGGGCGCCTTGCGGTCGGCCTTGAGGTCGAGAACGCCCGCCTGAAGCAGGATCATTTCCAGCAGGTGCGGCACGCCTTCGCCCGTGACGGCGCTGACGGGGCACGTGATGACGTTGCCACCGAACGACTCCGGAATCACGTCGAACTCGGGTAACTGCTGGAGAACGCGGTCCGGGTTTGCGTCGGGCCGGTCGATCTTGTTGATGGCGACGATGATCGGCACGTCCGCGTTCTTGGCGTGCTGGATCGCCTCCTTCGTCTGGGGCATGATGCCGTCGTCCGCGGCTACCACGAGAATCGCGATATCGGTCACCTGTGCGCCACGCGCGCGCATCGCGGTGAAGGCCGCGTGGCCGGGTGTGTCGAGGAAGGTGATCTTCCCTTCCGGCAGCTCAACTTGGTAGGCGCCGATGTGCTGGGTAATGCCCCCGTGCTCCTTGGCGGCGACGTTTGCCTTCCGGATGTAGTCGAGCAGGCTGGTCTTGCCGTGGTCGACGTGGCCCATGATCGTAACCACCGGCGGGCGCGCCGTCGCGCCGGCCGCCCGTGAGGCTGCGGCGGGCTTAGCCGCCTGCTTCGGTTTGACCGCCTCGGCCCAGGCGACCGTGCATCCGAAGCTCTCGACGAGCTGCTCGGCGACTTCGTCTTTTAGCGCCGTTGCCAGGGTGGCCATGACCTTGAACTTCAGCATCAAAGTCTTTTGAATCTCGGGTTGGGGAACGTCGAGCGCCACCGCCACGTCTCGCGGCGTGGGGCCGTGCTTGAGGGTGACGACGGTCGAGCCGGCACGCTCCAGCAACTCGGTTTCGACGAGCTCGAACGTGTCGTTGTCGGAGTCGAACGCATCGCCTTCGAATTCGATCCCCAGCTCGGACAAGACGCCATGCACCGTCCCTGGCTTCAGGTCGAAATCCTTTGCCAAGGTGGCTATCGATCGCGTCATATCGCTCTTCTTTACCTCAGTTCTAACTGACACTCTGTATTTGTCCTCTTATCTGGCCCGCCGCTCGGCGAGCTTCCCCGCGAGCTCTTCCAATTGAGCCGCGTCAATCCGTTGCCGGAGCGCCCGCGCCAATCGCTCCTTGGCCAGCGCCAACCTGATGCACGCCTCGCTTCCGCACGCGTACGCGCCCCTGCCTGGCTCGCGCCGTCCTTCCGACACCCGGAGCGACCCGTCCGCCATCGAGATCCGGATGAGCTCG
>DATGIR010000121.1:0-2331 GCA_035295605.1 Fimbriimonadaceae bacterium
TGGGTAAATTAGCAGCGGTAGGTGTGCTGCCCTCGGTGCCGCTCCGTGTTCGTAGAGCACCTCGATTGGCTGGCGCCGGAGACGGAAGGGCGCGCGCGTCGAGCCTGGGCCCCAGCCACCGTCGAGCGGGCCAGATCCACGGCGAACGGCGCCCTGGCGTGCCGCTCGCCCAAGTAGACTTTGGCCGCGCGACGCGTTATGGGTTCCCGATGAGCTACGTCACGATCTATCGCGCGCTGCTCCAGCCGACTCAAGCGGAGACGCTAGTAGCTCGAGGCGGGGACTACGGCGTCTATCTTCACCCCGGGCCGTTCGATATCAATTACTCGACAGGATCACCCGATCCTTTGGCACCACAGAATACGATGAACCTGGGTCAAGCGTCCCGCCACTTCCCCAAAGGATCCTACATTATCGTTCTCGTTATGCCGTCTCAGGTGCCCAGTGGAACGTCACCGATTGGATGGGCAGCAGCCGGGATCAGGTTCGCTCAGGCCGTAGCTGCACTGGACTTGGAGTTCCCAGGAATCGTCGGAGAGAGGCTGTACGAGGGCACGATGCAGACGCAGTCGGAGCCGTTCTTCCTCAGTTGGGAGGAAGGCTATCGGTTTACGGCGAACACAGGCTACCGGCCGTCCGCTGTAGCGACTGCATTACAAGCACGACTAGATCAGCTACACGCTCTTCCGGCCGAGGTCTTGGATCGGTTCACCCTCGCCGCTCGATGGTTTCGACGTGCGAACGATAGCACCAACTCCATTGATCGGGTGCTCTTCTACTATACGGTCCTTGAAGTCTATCCCACGCTTGGCAGCGCGGATGTCCCGAACTGCGTAAGTGATTTTCTCGTTGAGAATGTTTACCCGACATTTACGCGCCAGCAGATCAAAGAGAAACTCGACCTCGGCCGGATCTGTGGATTCCGAGCGGAGATCGTCCACGATGGCAAAGCGAATGTCGATCAAGGCGAAACGGTGAGGGTCATGGAATATGTTGCACGGCTGCAAGCGGTCTCACGAACTTGCCTCCGTGTTCTCGCGCAACTTCCTCCGGGAAGCGATCTGGATCGGTTCGTCCGGTGACGGGCGTGTGCGTATCGCTAACTCACCCCACTCTATCCGCGAAGCCCCAAAAAAAGAAGGGAGCACGGATGCTCCCTCAAGCTGAGGCAAGTTGGAACGGTTCTCCGCAGCTTTCGCAGCGGATGATCGTGTCCTCGATGGTTTTCTTGCTGACTCGGATGATGAAAGGGCAGGCGCACGTCGCCTTGCGGCTTCGTGAGCGTGACGCTCCCTCGTCGTCCGAGGAGGTGCCGCCCGTCGGTGGCTTCGGCCCCGTCGGCACGGACAGCGGGCGGCGGTGGATCTGCACTTCTTGAAGCGCCTCGATCTCCTCCTCGTAGACGTTCTTGGTGGCGCTCGTGAGGCGGGTGCGCGCCCAGCCGTAATGAGGGATCTGCGCGACGTCAAGGCCGAGGGCCTGGGCTGTCTCCTGAAAGAGCTTGTTGTGGTACTGGTTCGCCGAGCAGTCGCGGCGGCGGCGCTCATAGTTGAAGGAGTGAGTGGCCTCGTGGAGAAGCGTGCCCACGATCTCTTCGGCGGGCCGGTCCAGGTACTCCGCGACGACGACAACTTCGTGAATCGGATGCTGCCCCTCGCGCGACGCCTTCCACCGCAGGGCCGCGAAGTGGCCAAGCGAGTTCGGCAGCGCGCGCTTTGCCGGAGCGGCGAGGAGGACGACGCCGGGGACGCCGGGATGGCGCGCGCGGATCTTCGACCAGATGCGCGAGAGCACGTCGATGAGGAGAACGCTTCGGCGCTCGTGCATCGCGCCCTCCTAGTTCTGGTGCGCGACGCGCGAGAGCGACGCGGGAGCGGGCAGCGCTTCGCTCGGCTCGGCGACGGCAGGAGCCTCTCGGGGAGGCGCGGTGAACGTCACTTCGGAGAAGTCGAACGCCTCGGCGCCGCCGACAAGCCAGCGGAGCGCGTCGGCGGGCACGTCTTCCGGCTCGAGTCCGTCGGGCAGACGGACCAGGCGCACGGGGACGCGCGGCGCGAGCAATCGCGCCGCGACTTCGGCGCCCGAACGGCCGGCCTCGTTCCCATCGAAGAGGATCGAGACGCTGGGCGAGAGCGCCAGGAGATCGACCTGCGCCTCGGAGACGGAGCAGCCCATGGTCGCCACGACGTTCGGGAAACCAGCCTGGTGGAGCTTCACGACCGAGAAGAAGCCTTCGACGACGATCAGGCCCGCATCCCGTTCGTGCGACAGCGCGCGGTGGAAGTTGTAGAGCACGACCTCTTTCTTGAAGCCTTTCGGGAAACGGTATTT
>DATGIR010000122.1:0-12517 GCA_035295605.1 Fimbriimonadaceae bacterium
GTGCCGAGCTTGTCCTCGTCCGCCTTGGTGGCCGGCTTGATCGCAACCCGGTAGATCGGGTCGGGGAAGTGGATCGGGGGCAGGGAAGCGGTCGCTCCCGGCTTGTGGAGGGTGTCGCCGGTGCGAACGTCGGCCAGCTTGGCCACCGCGCAGATGTCGCCCGCAACCACCTTCTGAACCGGCTCCTGGTGCTTTCCGCGCGGGATGAACAGGTTGTGCACGCGCTCGTCCTTGGCGCTCGTGGCGTTCACGATGTGGTCGTCTGCCTTGAGCGTGCCCGCGAAGATCCGCAGGTAGTTGATTTTTCCGACGAACGGGTCGGCGGTGGTCTTGAAGCAGAGCGACACGAGGGGGCCGTCCGCCTTGGGCGCCGGTCGTTTCTCATCGTCGACGGAGGTGGTCGAGGCAGCGCGGTCGGCGAAGTCGACCGGGGAGGGAAGCTCGCCGCAGATTCGGTCGAGCAGGGTTGCGACGCCGATGCCGGTCGCGGCGGAGCCCAACAAGATCGGAACGACTCGGCCGGTTTCGACGCCCACCAGCAGCCCGTGCTCGATCTCGCTCTCGTTCAAGGTCTCGCCTTCGAGGTACTTCAGAGCGAGCTCGTCGTCGCCTTCCGCGGCGGCATCCATCATCTTCTCGCGCCGCTCGGCAGCTTCCGCCGTGTAGCCCGACGGCACTTCTTCGATCTCCGCTCCGCGGTCTTTGCCTTTGTAAACCTTCATGTTGAGCAGGTCCAGAACCCCGGAAAAGGCGGCCTGGTGGCCGATGGGGATTTGGGTGCTCACGACCTTTCGGCCGTACCGCGCGTGGAGCGTTTCGAGCAAGCCGGGGAAGTCCGCATTGTCGCGCTCCAGCTTGTTGACGAAGATGCAGGTTGCCAGCCCGTGTCGTTGGGCGATGTCGTAAGCGAGCTCGAAGCCGACGTCGAGGTCTCGCTTGGCCTCTGTGACGATGATCATCGACTCGACGACGCGTGCCACGGCGTGCAGGTCTCCAATAAAGTCAGGGAAGCCGGGAACGTCGATGACGTTCACCTTGTGGCCATGCCACTCGAGCGGCGTGATAGACGCGCTCAGGGAAATCTTTCGTTTGTTTTCGAGCGGGTCGAAATCGCTCTGGGTCGAGCCCGCTTCGATGCTGCCGACACGTTCGGTCGCACCGGAGGTGAAGAGCATGTGCTCCACCAACATGGTCTTTCCAGACCCTCCGTGACCGACAATTGCCACATTTCGGATCTTGTCCGCTGTAACTTCGTTCACCAAATCCCTCCGTTGGGTATTTCTTAGGCGGAGCCGCTCGAGCGGCGGTCTTCGGGATGCCGCCGGGCGCCCGCCTTAACGAAAGCATACGCCAACAAGCCCAAACACGGACATGGGCCCTCTTTAAAATTGAGAAAGTTTAGGAATATGGGTCTTAAGTCTAAGATATGTCAAGCCAGGGATACAAGATATTGCAACACTTGGTAGAATGACCGACAATGCCATCGAACTATTTCATCTTCTCCACGGGTGGAGACTGGGACAGCACCACGTTGTACAACAACGGCGACGAGTACATGGCCGACCGGCTTTACATCGACTTGAAGGCAGGGCGGGACGATTTCGGTAACTTCGTGCGCGGCGGCCTCGTCGACGGCAACGCCGACGCTACGGCGATGGTGGTGCCGCAGGGGACGAGTCAGGAGGTCGGAATCTTTCCCGGCAAGATTGATCTCGAGTTCCCAATGCACAAGGTCACGGTGCATAACGACACGCCGCAATTTGCGATCGAATTCACACGCGTGATTCTCGACGGCGCGGACGTCACCGAACAGGTGGTTGACTTCGTCACTGATATAGACGCCGTCAACAACAACGTGCAGGCGTACATCATGCTTTACAAGCCGCACTTCCTCGCCGCCGACGAAGTGGCGACCATCAACCTTATCTAACACGCTCGGATGAAACTACACAAACGTATCGCCGCTCTCCTGTTTGGCGCCCTCCTCGGCGTCGGGCTCGCTCTCCCCGCGTTCGGTCAGGACGCGGTCTCCCACCGCGACTTCGGCAGCTCCAAGTTTTCGGTGCAATCGGGCCGGCTCGGCAGCCTTCCGCATATCGATGCCGACGACTCTCCGGCTCCCGCGCTGCACCTGCAGCCGCGGGGCGGATCGTTTGGAGGCGGCGGCAGAAGCTTTGGCGGCGGCGGTTTTAGCGGCAGCAGCCAGCCGCGGGGAAGCGGTGGCGGCTCGTTCGGCGGCGGCGGCAGCGGCACCGGCCGAAGCGGGTTCGGCGGCACTTCCTCGCCGCGGGCGCCGGGCACTTCCGGCGGGTCGTTCGGCAACGGAGGAAGAGCGTTCGGCGGGAGCGGCAATGCGCGCGGAACGAACATCACGGGCGGAGCGCCGCGAGGCTATACGAGCACCTACTATGGCGGCCGCACGGTCTACTACGCGCCGGCATACGGATGGGGCGGCTACAGCTACGGCTGGTTCCACCCGGCTTGGTACTACTACACCCCGTTCTATCCGGCGTTCTACTACGACCGGCCGTATATCGGCCCCGACGGCTTTTACCACGCGGGAGGCTTCTCGTTCATCCACGCCCTGGGCGGGTTCTGCTGCTGTCCGCTCATTTTCATCGGGATCATCTGGATGTTCAGCCGTGGATTCGGGCGCCGAAGCGTGAAATACACGACCTACAAGTAACGCGCGTAGAACATTGACGTGAGCCTCGAAACGACGTACCCCCGCCGAAAGACCACACCCTGCCGGGTTGGCCCGATCACCATCGGCGGGGGGCATCCGGTCGTCGTGCAGTCGATGATCACCGCCGAAACGCGGGACATCGAGGCTTGCGTCGAGCAGATCATCCAGCTTCACGAAGCGGGCTGTGAGTTGGTCAGGGTCACCACGCCGAGCCTCGGTGAAGCCCAGGCTCTGGAGGAGATCCGCGCCAAGGTCACAGAGCGCCACGGCTACGTACCGCTGACGGCAGACGTTCACCATCAGGGCACCGCGATCGCGGTGGAAGCCGCCAAGCACGTGGACGAGGTGCGGGTGAACCCCGGCCTGTTCGTGTTCCATAAGCACCGGAATGCGGTCGAATACAGCGAGGCGGAGCACGTGGAGGAGCGAAAAGCGATCGAGCAGAGCTTCGCTCCGGTGATCGAAGCCTGCACCAAGCACGATCGTGCGATGCGCATCGGCGTGAACCACGGTTCCCTCAGCGAGCGGATGCTCGTGACGTTTGGCGACACGCCGGACGGAATGGTGGAGAGCGCGATGGAATACCTCCGGCTGTGCGAGCAGCACGACTACCGAAACGTCAACATTTCGCTCAAGGCGAGCCGGGTGCCGGTCATGGTCGCCGCGAACCGGTTGATGGTTCGCAAGATGGACGAGGCCGGCGTGGCCTACCCGCTCCACCTTGGGGTGACGGAGGCCGGTGACGGAGAGTATGCCCGGGTCAAGTCGACGGCCGGCATCGCCACGCTGCTCATGGAGGGCATCGGCGATACGATCCGCGTTTCCCTGAGTGAGGATCCTATTCACGAGATCCCGGTTTGCTACGACATTCTGCAGAGCCTCGGGCTGCGGAAAACCAAGGTCGAGTACATTGCATGCCCAAGCTGCGGCCGAACCAAGTTCAACCTGCCGATGGTGCTTCACCAGGTTCGGGAAGCCACGCGGCACCTCACCGGCTTGGACATCGCGGTGATGGGCTGCATCGTCAACGGCCCCGGCGAAATGGCTGATGCCGACTACGGATACGTGGGCGCCGCCGGCGGAAAGATCACGCTGTACCGAAGGCGGGACATCGTCAAGAACGGAATTCCCCAGGAGCAGGGCGTCGATGCTTTGATCGAGCTCCTGAAGGCCGACGGCGTCTGGCAAGACCCGCCGGAAGGGAAGAGCAAGCCGGCGCTCAAGAGCCTGCCGATGGCCGGAGCCGCCCTTCCGTAGCCATGCCCGGCTCCAAGATCGTCGAAAAGCTCCAAACCTATGGTTTGGGGACCGCATCCCCCGTCGACCTCGCAGCGATCGGCTTTAGTCGCCGGGAGGAGGACGTGGACGCCGGCGAGCCTCGCGCGAAAGAGTTCATCAAAGCCGGGCACCGGCTGCTAAGCCTGACCGATGCAGCTGCCGAAGATGTAAAGCGCCACTTCGGCCTGGAAGGATACGAGGCGTTGCGTGCGATGGCGCTTCTCGAGCTCGGCCGTCGCACCGCGCAGGTAGGGAAGGGGCCGGTTACCTCGATCGGATGTGCCGAGGATGTTTTCCGGCTTCTCCGGGACGAGCTTCGGAACAAGCGGCAAGAGTATTTCTACGCGGTGCTGCTCGACTCCAAGAATAACGTGCTGAAGAAGTGTCAGGTCCACGCCGGGACACTTACGGCGAGCTTGGTCGGACCGAGGGAGGTCTTCCGAGAGGCGATACGCGAAGGCGCCAGCGCATTGATCGTTGCCCACAACCACCCGAGCGGAGATCCCACGCCGAGCCCGGAGGACGTCGAGGTGACACGTAAGCTAAGATCGGTGGGCGAGATGCTGGATATTCCGTTGCTCGATCACGTCGTCGTGGGCGACGAACGCTGGACGAGCCTCGCCGATTCGGGGTTGATGTGAACGAAAACTGGCCCAAGGTTGTCGAGGCACTGCGGTCCGAAGCGCAACGAATGCATGAGGCGCGCGAGGGCGCGTTGACCCGCTCCAGGTTGTTGATCCAGACTTGCGCCAAGTGCATTCGCCACCTCCATCGGGGCCAATTCGACGAGGCGCGGGCGCTTCTCCAATCCGCCAAGGACGCTGCGGAAGCCGCTCGCGAGCCGATTCGCGCCATTCCAGAAATCTATTACGCGGGCTATCTGCAGGACGCGGAAAAGGAGCTGGTCGAGGCGGCGGCCGTGCTAGCGATGATCGCGGGAGAGCCGTTTCCGGCGCCGGCGGACCTCGGCGTTGGCGTTGTGCCGTACCTGCACGGCATCGGCGAGGCGGCCAGCGAAGTTCGGCGTTATGCGTTGGACGAACTGCGAAAGGGAAGGGCCGACGTCGCCGAGGCGATTCTATCGAAGATGGAGACGATCTACGACGACCTGATCACCTTCGACTTCCCCGATGGAATGACTGGCGGGCTTCGGCGCACGACCGATGCGCTACGGGCGGTGATCGAACGCACGCGGAGCGATCTGACGGCAACCGCGGTTCAGCACCGGCTCATCCGGGAGCTCGAAGAGACGCGAAGCCGGCTTCCTACTCGAAAGGAAGATTGACGGGCGGCGCCGGCCGGTCGATCTTGTGCTTTCCGCCGCCCACACTGCCGCCAAAGAACATCGTTTGCCGCGCGGTGGCGCCGTAGTCGAAGACGGCGTACGCGTGGGTCACGAGCGCGACGAGGATTGGAACCAGGATCCCCATGCTGAACTGGTTGTCTGCCCCATGGGGGTGCCAGCCCAACTGGGCCGCGATCGAGTGAAGGAGTCCTTCCAAATCGCGATGGCGAAAGAACAGCCAGAGGATCATCGTGAACCAGATGCCGAAGATGGTCGCTCCCTTGGCGTACCGGGTGAGCGCGATCTGGCCAAGTCCGGGGATGACGGAAAGAAACTGGGCCCACTTATTGCTCGCGGCCATCGCCTCCATCTCGGCAATGGACATCACCGCGCTCGCCCCCACCGCCTTTGACTGGAACACTAGGTTGGCGTGCTTCTTATCGACGTTTACGTTCTTCGGGTCGAGCTTCCGCGCCTTGTCGTAGGTGGCGATGGCTTCGTCAAACTTGCGCTGGTCCGCCAGTTCGTCGCCGAGGAGTTCCAAGACCTCCGCGGAACCGGGGGCGATGCGCGAAGCCTCCGCAAGGAGATCGGAGACGCCCTTGGCGTTCCCCCGCATTTTCTCCACCCGGGCCTGCTGTATGAGCCGATCCGCCTGCTCCTTCTCCTCGAGGGTCGGTGGCGCCGCGAGCGGCTCCGGAGGTGCTTGCGCCTCCTCGACTTTCAGCTTTGAGAGCCGTTCCTTGAGCCCTTGGATGCTGAGAGCAAGCGCCGACTTGAGATCGTTGTCGGTGACCGCGTCGTGCTTGACCTGCAGCCGCTTGAGGTCGGCTTCGAGCGCGGCACGCGCCTCGCTCGACTCCAGGGTCGAAGCAGGCGCCGTGGCGTCCGTACCCTTCTCCGCGTCCAGCTGGACAAGCTCTTCTTCGAGTGTTTGAATCTTTAGTCCGAGCGCGGCCTGAAGGTCTTTGTCGCTCGCGGAGGAGTGTTTGGCGCGCAATCGCCGAAGCTCGGCAACCAAGGCGCCGCGCCGCTCTTCAGCGGGATTCAGCATCACGTAGAGAGACGCTATTCGCCCCAGGTTTGGATCGGCTCATGCCAGATCAGGCGACGGCTTCATGGTGTTCCAGAACGTTTCCAGGTCGAAGAACTGCCGCTGCTCCTCCCGCATGACGTGAAAGATCACGTCTCCGTAATCCTGGAGCACCCAACCTGTTCGGTCGCCCTCGGTCCGGAGCGGCCTCGACTTGAGCTCGGCCATCTTCTCAGCGACGCGCTCGGCGATGGCGTCTACGTGGCGGTCGCTGTTGCCCGAGCAGACGATGAAGAAGTCCGCGACGGAGGTTTTCGCGTGAACGTCGAGCATTTCGATGCGCTCGGCCTTCATGTCGTCCGCGGCCGCGCAGATTTGCTCAGCTTTCTCGTTGGATGTCATGCGCTATACAGGTGGTGCTGCTGGATGTAAGCGTACACCGGTTCAGTAACAATTCGGTTCACCGGACGCCCGGCTTGCAGTCTGTCTCGGACCTCGGTCGACGAGACCTCGACCGGCGTCATCGGAATGATATCGATTCGGTCATGGAACTCGACGGGCACGCGACGAAGGAGCGTGGCCTCATCGACGGGCGGGCGCACGGCGACCCCAAGCCGACACAACCTGAGCAGCCGCTGCGGCTGCTTCCACTCGGCGATGTGCGTTCCCGCGTCTGCGCCGACGAGAAACCAATACTCGCCGGGCTGGGCGACGCTCAATTCGGTCATCGTCTCGACCGCGTAGCTCAGGCCGCCGCGAACTACCTCGACGTCGCAGGCGGCCATCTTGGGCTCACCGGCGATCATCGCCTGTACCATCGCGAGCCGGTGGCGACCGGAGCTCGCCTTCACGCCGAGCTTCATCGGATTGCGGCTGGTGGGGACGAAGAGAACCTCGTCCAACTCAAGCGCAGCCAGCGCGGCTCGCGCCAAGGCAAGATGGCCGAGGTGGGGCGGGTCGAAGGTTCCGCCGAGCACGCCGATCCTCATCGGGGGTCCTCGAATTCGAACTCCACGTCGCCAACCCGAACGGTGTCACCTTGGGCGGCGCCTGCTTCTCGAAGTTTATCGATCACGCCGATTCGCATAAAGCGCCGGTGAAGGTTGCGAATTCCCTCGTCGTTGTCCAACTGCGTCATCTGCACCATCCGCTCGATGCGCTTGCCGGTAACCCTGAATCCATCTTTGAGGCGTTCAACGTCCCAGGAGTCATCGGTTTTGCGGGGCAAGGGGGCTAGCACGGCCGGGGTTTCGGCGGGGGCGTCATTAAGTGCCTCGACGATTGCGCGAAGCAGTTCCTCGAGCCCAGCACCGCTGACGCCCGAAATGGGGAAGACTCTTCGTCCCGTCTCTTCCAACCGGCCCTTCAACTTCCGAATCGCCGAGGCGTCCAGCAGGTCGATCTTGTTTAGCGCGATCAGCCGAGGCAGGTTCGACACTTCCTCAGAATAGAGTCGCAATTCTCGCTCGATCAGTTCGTAATTGGCGATCGGATCCGAATCGTCGATAGGGAAGCAGTCGACAACGTGGACGAGCACCCGATTTCGTTCGACGTGGCGGAGAAACTGGTGGCCCAGACCTACCCCCGAGCTGGCTCCGGAGATCAGGCCCGGCATGTCGGCGACCACGAACGTTTCGTCGTGAAACTTCACAACCCCGAGATTCGGAATGATGGTGGTGAAGGGGTAGTCGGCGACCTTTGGCCGCGCCGCCGATATTCGTGAAATCAGCGTGCTCTTTCCTGCATTTGGCAGCCCGACCAGGCCCACGTCTGCAATCAGCTTGAGTTCTAACCTCGCGAGAATCCGCTCTCCCGGTGCACCCTTCTGGGCAAAATTGGGAGCCTGACGGACGGACGTGGCGAAGTGAAGGTTGCCCTGACCTCCCTTGCCGCCGGCGCAGATCACGTGGCGCATGCCGTGGAGCCTGAGATCGACCACCCGCTCGCCGGTCTCAGAGTCGGTTACCACGGTGCCGACCGGAAGCTTGACTTCGATCGACTTGCCGTTCCGCCCGCGCTTGTTGCCGACACCGTGCTCTCCGCTTTCCGCGACGAACTTGCCGGCAAGCTTGACATCGAAAAGGGTGCGGCGCCCTTTGTCCGCCAAGAGAATGACGTCACCCCCTCGCCCTCCATCGGCGCCGTTCGGCCCGCCGAGAGGTACAAACTTCTCTCGGTGAAAGCTGACTGCGCCGGAACCGCCTCGGCCGGATGTGAATTCCACCGTGGCCTCGTCGATGAAGGTCATGGCGCGTCGCTCTCCTCATCGAGCATCCCGGGGATCGGCTGGATGACCAACATTCGATCCACCAGGTCGACCTCTTTCACAAACTCCTTGACGAACGGAACCATCAACGACCCAATCGCAAGAACGTCCTGGGCCGGATAGGGAAGAACATCCTCAACCGTTCCCAGCGACTTGCCGTCCGTGGTGAGGACGCCGCACCCGATCAGGTCGCGGACCATGAACTCCCCTTCTTCCAGTTTTGGCGCCGTGTCGGGCGCCTCCAACGTCTTCCCACGGAGCGCCTCGGCTTCCGTGCGATCACGTACGCCCTCGAGCCTGATCATCAGCCGGTTCTGATGAACGGAAGTCGACCGAACGGTAACCCAGCTGCCATCAAGCCGGAGGCGTGAACCCTCCGTTATCCGGTCGGGGAAGTCGGTCAGAAGCTCAAGCTTTAGGTAGCCCTTCAGGCCGTGTGCCCCTACGATTCGAGCCACCGGCACGAGTGGCATGGGGCCCTAATCGGTGACGATCTTGACGAAGGCTTTTTCGCGGGACTTGGCCGCGACGGCACTCACAACGCATCGTATCGCGGAAACGACCCTTCCGCTCTTGCCGATCACCTTGCCTACATCGTCGGGGGAGCAGCGGATGAAGAACGTGCGGGCGCCGGCTTCCTCTTCCTCGTCGATCTCGATCTGGTCTGGATGCTCGACCACCGACTTGACGAGTTCCTCAACGAATGGGCGGTAGCTCATGGCTTAAGCTTCCGCCGGAGCGGCTTCCGGCTCCGAGTCGGCTACAGGGGCTTCAACCGTGGGCTCGGCCTGGACTTCCTCGGCTGCGGCCTCAACCGCCGGCGTTTCCGCCACCGGGGTTTCTGCGATGGGCTCCTCCACCGGCGCCTCGGCAACCGGCTCCGGTGCGGGCGCCGGCGCGGGTTCGGCCGGGGCCACCGCAGTTACGGCGGAGGGCTTTGAAATGGATGCGGTTCGCTTATCGAGGAAGCTGTACTGCTTCTTAGCGTTCGGGCGCGCCTCGAAGAAGCGGGGAAGAATGCCCACCTTGTTGAGCAGGTAAGCAGTGGTCTCCGTAGGCTGGGCGCCTTCGTTGAGCCAATAGAGCGCCCGCTCTTCGTTGATGTTGATCAGGGCGGGCTTGACGACCGGATCGTACTGGCCGAGCGTTTCGACAAAGGCGCCATTTCGGCCCGCGGTGCTCTTGGCAACCACGACCCGGTAGAACGGTCGGCCCTTCGTGCCTATACGTCGCAATCGAATCTTAACCATGCAGCTCTTAAGTGTTCCTCTTTCGCCCGTTTACTTACGGCGGCGGCGCTTGCCGAACCGTTGTTGAAGCTGGGTGAGTTGCTTCATATTGCGGCGCATGTCGTACAGTTGCTTGATCAGGGCATTGACTTCTTCAACGCTCGTGCCTGAGCCTGCCGCCACGCGCTTACGCCGCGAACCGTTGATTATATCCGGATTGGAGCGCTCCTTTGGCGTCATGCTCAGAATGATCGCCTCGATTCGGTTCATCGAGCCGTCGTTGATCCGATCCAGCGCCTCTTCCGGAATCTGGGCGCCGAGGCCCGGAATCATCTTAAGCAGGCCACGAATTCCGCCCCCGCCGGCGGTCATTTTGCGCATCGTGGCGAACTGGGAGAGCATGTCGTGGAAGTCGAGGTTGCCACCCCGCATCTTCGCTTCGATGCCGACCGCCTCTTCCTTGTCGATCGCAAGCTCCGCCCGCTCGATAATGCCGAGCACGTCGCCAAAACCCAGAATTCGTTCCGCCATCCGGGTCGGATAGAAGAGGTCGAGGGCTTCGACACCCTCGCCCACGCCGATGAAGCGGACCGGCACGCCGGTAGCCGCCCGAACCGAGAGTACGGCGCCACCCCTGGTGTCGCCGTCGAGTTTGGTGAAGATCGCGCCGGTAATGGTCACGCTCTTGTGAAAGGCCTCCGCGACATGGACGGCCTCTTGGCCTGTCGTGGAGTCGAGGACCAACAGGCTCTCGGTCGGACTCATCGCCTTGGAGATTTGCGTGAGCTCGGCCATGAGCGGCTCGTCAATTGAGAGCCGGCCGGCCGTGTCCACGATGAGCACGTCGCGCAGGAGGTGCTTGGTTCGCTCGAGGGCGCCTTTGGCCACGGCGAGCGCGGTGTCGCCGTCTCTGCCGACAAAGACAGGAACGTCGATCGACTCGCCGAGAACCTCCAGTTGCTTGATTGCCGCCGGCCGTTGCCGGTCGCAGGCGGCCAACACCGGCTTCTTTCCCTGAGTGACGAGCCACTTGGCGAGCTTGGCCGCCGTCGTCGTCTTTCCCGAACCTTGAAGGCCGCACAACAGGATCACCGTGGGCGGTTGCGAGCCGTAATTGAGGCGCGGCGTCTCCTCGCCGCCCAACATTTCGACAAGGGCATCCCGCACGATCTTGACGATCGTTTGGTCCGCGGTCAGGCTGCTGAACAGATCCTCGCCGACGGCCCGTTCCTTGACGGTGGCGATAAACGCCTTTGCGACCGCAAAGTTGACGTCCGCCTCGAGGAATGCCACGCGGACCTCGCGAAGCATCTCGGCAACGTCGTCCTCGGTAAGGCGTCCCTTGCGGCGCAGGCCCGTGAATATGGTGGATAGACGCCGGGTCAAGTTGTCGAGCATCCGTTGAGAGTTTACCGGCGGGCCAGCCACCATTAAATTTGCTTAATTCTTAGTCTCACGAACGGAACCGCTTCAACCGAACCTCTGTTGTAAGGAGTCAAAAGAACTGATGGATTCGACAACGGAGACGAAAACCACCAAGACCGCCGCGCTTGTCACGGCCGGCGTCCTCGCGGGCGCTGGCATCGCTACGCTTGCCACGCTTTGGTTGACACGCAAGGGCCCGTTCTCAGGGCGCGAACTTTCGCTAAACTCACTGCTCGACAATTGCGACCAGGCTGCCCAGCAGCTCGAGAACCGGCTTCTCCGGACTGCCTGAACCCTCACAAGAATATTCTGATAATCATTATTATGAATATTCGCTATTGAGATCCCCTCTTCCCCGCGCCTGCACTATCGTGCGCCGTGAGTCGTCGCGGCGCTGGTAGCCTATGTGCGGCATGCTCGCGGTTTTGGGGCCACAAATGCTTCCGCTGATGGCGGCGACTGGCGCGTTCCTCATCGCTGGGGGCTTTCTGCTCATCCGCCTTTCGCTGAAGGCCGCGAAGGCCAGCAAGAAGGACGACCAGTAGGCGCTGGCCTCGCCCGCCGGTCCGAGTGATTGCATGCCATAATTCCCCCCCGATGGATGTTTGCGGGGCGTGCGGTACCGAGGGAAAGCGGACCGCGCACCGGGCTCGAGAGCTCATGCTCGGCATCCACGACGAGTTCACCTACGCCGAGTGTCACGCGTGTGGCGCGCTGGAGTTGGTCGATATTCCCGAGGATATGGGCCGCTACTACCCGGCTGCGTACTACTCGTACGCCGACGTTCAGCCGCGTTCAGCACGTGAGAAGCTCAAGCTTTTCGTCAAGGGCCGGCTTGTGGCGTCGGTTCTATCAAGCGAGGGCAGCACCATGGATTTCGCGGCGTCCATTGGTGGAAAGGGGTTGAAGGACAACCCTCGCGGGCGGGAGTGGATCAACCCCCTCAAGGGACTGGTCGCGGCAGGAATCCGGCAAGACAGCGCCTTCCTTGACGTTGGGTGCGGGAGCGGCCACCTACTGAACTCCCTTTGGGCATCCGGCATGCGCTCGATTGCCGGGATCGACCCGTTTCTTCCGGAGGACGCCAAGCCGGGCAGGGTTCCCATCTACCGGGAAACCGTGTTCACCCACAAGGGAGCCTACGACGCGATCCTCTTCAATCACTCCTACGAGCACCTGGAGAAGCCGGTGGACGTCCTTGTCGCAACCTCGAGGCTCCTGAAACCCGGTGGTCACGTCATCATCCGCATTCCGGTGGCGGACTCTTACGCGTGGAAGCACTACGGCGTCTGCTGGTACCAGCTCGACGCGCCCC
>DATGIR010000123.1:0-5272 GCA_035295605.1 Fimbriimonadaceae bacterium
GACAGCGACTACGTCTTCCACCACCCCCACAAAGGCACCCCACTCGACCCCGCACGCCTCACCCGCCAACACCTCAAACCCGCGTTGAAAGCAGCCGGCATCACCAAACCCTTCCGACCCTTCCACGACCTACGCCACACCGCCCTCACCCACGACGCCGCCGCCGGAAACCCCCTCACCTACATCCAACACAAAGCCGGCCACTCACAAATCACCATCACACAGCGTTACATCCACGCCACCCAAACCACTCACCCCGGCGCAGCCGAACGAGCCGAGGCGCGGATGTTCCGCAGCTAAGGAGATGACTCCCGGGGATCGGGATCCTTAGCGGAGTGCCGCATCCAACAACTCTCCGTCAACCTCCTCGGCGAGGGCCTTGAGGCCTGTGAGTCGCCGCGCCGCCAGAACCTCGACTCCTCCGCAATCCCGACTCGTGAGGATTGCCGGGTCGACACCAAGTACAGCCCCGGCTCGCCTGAGTGTCACGTCGAGATCCGGGTTGACGACGACAATACGAGTGGTGCCAGGAGTCTGGCGCAGGAGATCGTTGAAATGCTCGTCCGCAACAGCGAATGAGTACCCGACGATCACTATCTGGTCAGCGTTCTGAAGCAGGTCGTCAGCCTCCGCCCATGTTCGGAGTTGGACCCGCGACATGAGCGGCTTGAAACCAAGGGGAGGCACGATTACCGGAATGTCGAGCTGCGGGGCGATGTTGACGTCAAGTCGGAGCTCGTTGAAGAACGAAACGACACGGTCAGAGCTTGGCGCTCCTCGGAGGCTTGGGATGCCGGCAACAACTCGACGATCGTCTACCCGAAGAAACCGGTCGAGCCGGCCGTGGAAGAAGAGCGGCCCTCTGCCGGTGGTTCGGCCGAAGAAGTTCGTGTAGTTGAACGTGATCACGGATCCCCCGAGGCTCGGGAGACGCGAATAGATCGACCGCTCGGGAGCGCTTCGCCCCTCGGACTTCAGCCAGAGAAACGCCCAGAGGATCCACGCAAGGTAGAGATATGTCTTCTGCTCGGACGATGCGCGAGCAAGCATGAACAGCGTGAAGTAGGTGGACAACAACTCCTCGATGTTGGAAACCGACAAGATGAACTGCTCGAGTAGTTCGCGTTCGGTCGGCGTGTATGTCTGGGTTTTGGCTAGAGCTTGTTGAAACGCTGCCCGGAGACCGGCCGCCGGCAGCTGAGACAACGCGATCTTGGTCGGGTCGATGATCGGTTCGGCCTCGCCGACATCCGTTCCGTCCCCAGCCAGCCGGACAAGGGCCTTCAAGGTTGCGCCCGACAACTGGTTGTTCTCGGCCATCGAACAGAGGTGATCGATCACCTCACCGAGCGGCTCCATCTCTGCATCGCTTTTTAGCTTCGTCGCGACGCCGCGCCACGTGGGGCCTCGTCCGTTCGCATCGGAGAAAAGATCGGCCACCATTGCCTCCGCCTTCCCCGCCGCGAACTGGTCGAACGTGAAACGCAGGTATGGAAGCTTCTTGCGAAGCGCGGCGTTCAATTCGGCACCTTCGCCTCGCACAAATGCGGCAAGTTGAGGTAGCAGATCACCGACGGTAGGCACCCCACATGCGACGTCTGACCCGGCGCCGAGGATGAAGACCCTCCGAGCTGAGCGATCAACGATCCGTTGACTCTCATGACTCTCACGCGGGACGTCGGTTCGCCGGGCGGTTGGCTTCCTCTGTCTCTTAGCCATGTATCTCCGCGGCCGTTATTGCCGTACGAGGTACCGAACCACGGCAAGAAACGTGGTGTTCTTCAGCGGGAGTCAAGTGTGCGCCGCTTCGTCGGCGGTGATGTGGCATTGGAGAGTTGGCGCCAAACGAAGAAGTACACCTTAAGGGGTGGGGCATTCAATCCCGATTCCCCAACGCGTCTGCCTCAGCGTCGAGACGGTCGGCGTCGCGTTCATAGGAGTCGGCAAGGCCATCGAGGAGTCGCGTAGTGCGCGGCCACATCGCTCGGGTTGTCGCAGCCCACTTGCGGTAACCCTTTGCAATCTCACGCTCCTGCGTCCCACCGTCGTAGACGCCTCGCGTCGTCACGCCACGGCTGTTAATCCGACCGATGTGAACTCCCGTCTCTAGCTGTCGGCTGCCGATCGCCTCGATCAACTCGCGGACTGGGATGGCCGGCCAAGCCCCGTCCGCATCGTCGATCGGAGCAGCCGACAGCACTTGCCCAATGACCTCGTCACCGATGTCCGCCCGATCACGCTCGTCCAACGCCAGGCGAGCCCGGTGAACCCAGCGATGCAAGTGGTCGCGATCGACTGATCCGTCATCACGGACGCCAGGAAGTTCTCTCCAGGCGTGCAGGACGGACCACGCGTTCCCGGCCTGGGCGGCTTCTGCCGGATCTGCGTCGCGAGACGGCTCACCTTTACCGCGATAGACCAACGACACCAGGTCGACGAAAAAATCCGGATCCCGTTTCAACGCCGCGTAAAGGGCCTTCGGCGTGTGGGACGAGTGTTCGAGCGCTGGAAAGTACGCCCACTCCAGCTGGGCAAGTTCGTCCTCGCTCGCGCCAAGCGACTCGAGCCGATCCATCACGACGCCGATTGCGTAGAGGCTCAGGCCTGAGCCGTCGGCCTCGTCTGCGCTCACTCGGAGCACAGCCCGCAACACCTCGACGATCAACTCGAGAGAAACCGCAGGTGGTAGCTCCGCATCGCGGTGGAAGTGAGCGGCCAGGAGCTCGACAGCCGCGATGGCTCGCCCGTGTGCGATCAGCTCAGCCACCGCAAACTCGACTTCTTCGGGTGCGAACCCATACGGGTTCGCTGCTCGCCAGTAGAGCTCGCGAACGGGCTCGTCGGCGTTACCGAGGAGCTCTTCCATTCCGTCGGATGATGGTGACTGGAGCAAGAAGGAGGCTTGTACCTCCGGTGCGAGGTCTCGGATCTCGTCGCGTGTCGCGAGTATCCAGTCGGCGCCGCCGATTGATCCCATTCGCCGTGCCCAACCTCGAGCCATATCCCCTGACTTGTTTGTGTCGGCAAGGAGTGGCAGAAGTTGCTCCGCGTGCTCCGCACCATCAACGGCGGCTAGAGCCCACCCGACGAACTGCGCCTGCGGGCTTTCGGCCGCCAGCCGGAAGACGCCCTCAATGCCGTCAGAGTCGAGCACCTCGCGGAGAGCGTGCTCTTGCGCGTCTGAGAGTGCGGTGTCGTACTGCGCGTGATCGGTGGCGCTAAGTCCGTCGAGTCGCGGGCGCCAATCGAATAGCTTCGCGCTTCGGGTGGCAGCGTCTTCGGGTGCGAGCATCGCGGCGATCTCATCGATGCGCGCGAGCGAGTTGTCATCCATGACCCAGTCCGCGCCAGGGAACTCCCGATGACGGTCGAGCTCTTGCGTTAGAGCTTTCCAGAGGGAGAGTTCGTCGCCTTCCCGGAACGAGCTCTCGGCGACGGCACCTGCGAGCTGATCGAGGACTCGCGCCCGCAAGTGGCTCGGTAACGAGCTGACGCGACCGACAACTTCCACCCAGCGAGCCGGGCATTCCAATAGCGCCTCGAGCACATAGTCCACGAGCCCCTCCACCGTGGCGATCCACTCCGCGACGGTCACCCGCTCACGGTCCGGTCTCCAATCACGGAACCGTGGCCGTGAAGTAGGCGATGAATGATCGTGGAACTTCGGGAGGAGTGCCAGGGCGAGCGGCCACGCAACTTCCGGATATACCCGCGCGACCTGCCTGAAAGCGGCTAGACGCTGTTCCATAGTCGCGCTTGTGTATGGCACCCACGGGAGCAACACGGCTCGCAGGCTCGCGGCTGGTCGGTTGGCGAGCCTCCCACCAGGATCGATCGAGGCAAGTCGCGCCAAGACGATCAGCGCCCGGGGCATGAATTCCGCCGACCAGGAGACCGTCTCCAACGCCCAGAGCAATCCAGTGTGTGGCGAAGACGCAAGGAACGCGGCTTGGTCGGACTTGTCCCCGAACATGGAAGCGAGCAGAGGTTCCGAACCGAGCGAAGCAGCTTCGACCGCGTCCAGGAACGCTGACGGCGCGGCCTCGGCAAGTGACGGCAGTTCGCCTGATAGCGACCGCCACAACAGGCCGGTCCCGTCGGCGTTCGCTCGGGAGAACACTTCACGGACGAGCGCATCTACCTCGTCGGCAAGTGTGCGCGATGGCGCGTCGGGACCCACGCTCTCACCGAAGCCGCCTAGGAGTGCCATGCCGCGAACGAGACCCTTTCGTAGCTCACCTGAACACAGCGGACGCGCTCCGGGCTCCGCAAAGAGTGTCTTCTCTGGTGGGAGATCAAGGGAGGGGTCGGTCTCGGTCAACGCGCGAAGCACGACTCGCTGCCACCGCGCAATCGCAGTACGCGTAAGGAAGGGGTGGAGCACATCAAACGCCTCCTCCGGCGAGGTGAGGTGCCAGCCTGAACCGGACCGCGTGAACGGCGGATCACTCGTGACGCTCCACAACCGCAGCGCCTGTTCGAGGGCATCCCAATCAACGCCCGCGATCTCCGAAACGAGATCCCTGTCCTCCGCGCGTTCCGTGAACGCGCCGACGAGCAAAAGTGGACCGAAAGTTGCGGCGGGCTCGCCCTCACCCCACTTCGGCCGGACCGCCCGTGGGTCGATCGCCCTCCGCCTGACAAATGATGTGAGGCTCCTCCTCGCTAAGCCCGCAAGAAGGCCGGCTTCCTCAAACGAGAGTCGCTCGCGCCCCGGCGCCGGTTCCGCCTCTCTCAACGCCTGCTCCGCCAACAGTCGGTGAATCGGAGGGAGTTCGATCGCGGCGCCACGACCGATGTCCTCTCGCCCCAGCGGGACAACAACGTGGTGACCACGCTCGACGGCGACGGCAATCGGGGGCGCATCGAAGTCAGCCACCATCACCATCGGGGCCGTGGACGCTGAGACGCGGGCCCAGACTTCCTCAGCCCGCACGACGATTGCGCCACGATGGAGCTTGCTGTCCCCCACCCGGGCAGCTGCAAGGAACGCGATCGCCTCTGTCCGTGATCCGGCCTGGATGCCTACGACCTGAGGGGGGCTTTCGAGTTGTCGCTTCACGTCTTCGACCTGGCGCTCGCGACCCGCGAGCAGCAACGCGGGAGGGACGTGAGGATCGGTTTGCATCGAGAAATGCGACCACCACTTCTCGAGGGTCGTGACAGCGTTCGGCCGGAAACCCAACTCCTCAGAAAGCCAGTAATGCACTGCCGGGGTCGCCTCGAGCCATGCCTCGAGGGCGTCGGCGTCGATGACCCGCACGTCGGCCCA
>DATGIR010000124.1:0-15886 GCA_035295605.1 Fimbriimonadaceae bacterium
GTCTTCTCGCTCCGTCGGGCCTATTCTTCGCAGTCCGCTTGGGCTCCGAACACGCGGGGTTGCGTTGTTTGAGGGCGTCCCTGCCCGAGGTTAGCAACCCCGTGAGGGGCCCGCGGACGATCAGCGAAGAGTCAGACCGACGGAGTGAGCAAGACCGAACGCGCACTGGCTAAAGCCAGTGCCACACGTTTGCAAGCCAGTGGCACGGTCACGGAGCGAGGGCTCGTCGAGCCTATTGACAACCTGGGCGCGCGCGCATCATAATAACGCCTGGCCTTGTTGTCTATGCAGCAAGGTTGGCAACGTTAGGAGGCTCCGGGGATTCGTTAGAATCGACGTAAGAACGAGAAGACGACGCTTTGGGACCCCTCGCGTGAGCATCACGGAGGGGCTTTTTGTTGAGTCCCGACGCGATGTTGCCAAGACTGCGACCGTATCGATGGTGAACACGAATATGAGGAACGAATGCCGACTGTAAACCAGCTTGTGCGCAAGGGGCGCTCAGTCCCGAAGGTGAAATCGAAAGCGCCTGCATTGAAGTCAAACCCCTTCAAGCGCGGCGTGTGCACGATTGTGCGAACCGTGACCCCGAAGAAGCCGAACTCGGCCCTCAGGAAGGTCGCCCGTGTTCGCTTGACCAACGGCATCGAAGTCACCGCGTACATCCCGGGCATCGGCCACAACCTCCAGGAGCACTCCGTGGTGCTCGTTCGCGGCGGACGCGTCAAGGATCTTCCCGGCGTTCGCTACCACATCGTTCGCGGAACCCAGCAGACGGCCGGCACCGGCAACCGGATGCAGGGTCGCAGCAAGTACGGCGCCAAGCGGCCAAAGGCGGCCTCGAAGTAAAGGAATATGCCAAGAAAAGGACCCCCCACCAAGCGAGTCATCCTCCCGGATCCCATCTACGGCTCCGAGCTCATCCAGCGTTTTATCAACCGGATGATGCTCGACGGCAAGAAGGGTGTTGCCGAAGGAATCTTCTACGGCGCGATGAAGATCGCCGAGGACAAGGCCGGCGTTCCCGCCCTCGAAGTGTTCGAGAAGGCGATGCAGAACGTCATGCCCGCGGTCGAAGTTCGGCCCCGGCGCGTCGGCGGCCAAACGTATCAGGTGCCGATGGAAGTTCGGCCGGATCGCCGGCGAACGTTGGCCCTACGCTGGCTCATCGGCCAGGCGCGGAAACGCTCTGGCAAAACTATGGTCGATCGACTCTCTTCCGAGTTGCTGGATGCCTATAACAATACGGGCGCGACGATAAAGAAACGCGAGGACACTCACCGAATGGCGGAGGCTAACAAGGCCTTCGCCCACTATAGATTCTAAAAAGAAAAGGATTTCACTCACATGGCACGCAGTCACCCACTTGAGCTTGTTCGCAACATCGGCATTGCCGCGCACATCGATGCCGGCAAGACGACGACGACCGAGCGCATCCTGTACTACACCGGCAAGTCCCACAAGATGGGCGAAGTACACGATGGGGCGGCGACCATGGACTGGATGGAGCAGGAGCAGGAGCGAGGGATCACCATCACCTCGGCCGCTACCAGCTGCTTCTGGAAGGGTTCCACCGGGGACCAGCCCGAGCACAAGATCAACATCATCGACACGCCAGGTCACGTCGACTTCACCGTCGAGGTGGAGCGGTCGCTTCGCGTGCTCGACGGCTTCGTCGCCGTGTTCTGCGCGGTCGGCGGGGTGCAGCCGCAGTCGGAAACGGTTTGGCGGCAAGGGAACAAGTACGGCGTCCCCCGGATCATCTACATCAACAAGATGGACCGGCTGGGGGCCGACTTCTTCAGCGTGCTCGGCCGGATCAAGGAGCGCCTTGGCGCCAACGCCGCCCCGATCCAGATTCCGATCGGTGCGGAAAGCTCGTACATCGGCTACGTCGACCTAATCACGATGAAGGCGACCGTCTACACCTCCGACGACGGCAAGCAGTATGAGGAGCGCGAAATCCCGTCGGAGCTCGTGGCCCAGGCCGCCGAGTACCGCGAGAAGATGATCGAGGCGATCGCCGATTTCGACGACTCGATCATGGAGCGCTTCCTGGAAGGCGCCGAAATCAAGGAGTCCGAGCTCGTGGCCGCCCTGCGGCAAGCTACGGTCGCGAACAAGATCGTGCCGATTTTGAGCGGCTCGTCCTTTAAGAACAAGGGCGTGCAGGCGATGATCGACGCCGTCATCCGCTACCTGCCGAGTCCGTTGGACGTAGGCGCCGTAAAGGGCGTCGATCCTTCGACGGAGGTTGAGGCCGAGCGTGAGCCGAGTGACAAGGCGCCGTTCAGCGCCCTGGCGTTCAAGATCATGTCGGACAAGTACGTTGGCCGGCTGACCTACCTTCGCGTCTACTCGGGCATGCTTAAAAAGGGCTCGCAGGTTTCGGTGTGCTACCGTGACCCGCAGACCAACGAGTTCCGAACCCGAAACGAGCGGGTTGGGCGCATCCTCGAGATGCACGCCAACAGCCGGAACGACATCGACGAGGTGTACGCCGGCGAGATCGTGGGCGTCATCGGCCTCGGCGACGTGAACACCGGCCACACGGTTTGCGATCCCGAGAAGAAGATCGCGCTCGAGAGCATCAAGTTCCCCGAGCCGGTCATCCAGATCGCGATCGAACCGAAGTCCAAGGCCGACCAGGAGAAGCTTGGGACCTCCCTTCAGCGCCTCGCGCAGGAGGACCCGACGTTCCGCGTGAACACAGACCAGGAGAGCGGCCAGACGATCATCTCCGGGATGGGCGAGCTCCATCTCGAAATCATCGTCGACCGGCTCAACCGCGAGTTCGGGGTTCAGGCCAACCAGGGCAAGCCGCAGGTCGCCTACCGCGAGACCGTCACCACGATGGCCAAGGCGGAGGGCCGCTACATCCGGCAAACGGGCGGCTCGGGCCAATACGGCCACTGCTGGATCACCATGGAGCCGCAGGCGCCCGGAACGGGTTTCGTCTTCGAGAACAAGGTCGTCGGCGGCTCGATCCCCAAGGAGTACATTCCGGCCATCGAGAAGGGCGTTCGCGAGGGTCTCCTCAGCGGCGTTCTCGCGGGCTATCCGGTGGTCGACGTGAAGGTGACCCTTCTGGAAGGCAGCTACCACGAGGTCGACTCGAACGAGAACGCCTTTAAGCAGGCCGGCCTCATCGCATTTCGCGAGGCCATGAAGAAGGCGAACCCGGTCATCAAGGAGCCGATCATGCACGTTGAGGTCACGACGCCGGAGATCAACGTCGGCGACGTTATCGGCGACATCAACGGCCGCCGCGGACGGATGGAAGGCATGGAGCCGGCGATGGGCGGCGTCACCATCGTGAACGCCCACGTGCCGCTTTCCGAGATGTTCGGGTACGTTACGACGCTGCGCTCGCTTTCGCAAGGCCGCGCTCAGCCGAACGTGACGCCGAGCCACTACGAGACGGTCCCCGCCAACATCGCCAGCGAAATCGTCGCTAAGGCGAACTCGGGAAGGTAAACAACGAAATTAAGATTTACGCGCGAACCGCGTTAAGGACAGGAGCAACAAACACTAATGGCAAGAGCTAAATTCGAAAGAAAGAAGCCGCACGTCAACATCGGGACGATCGGCCACGTCGACCACGGTAAGACGACACTGACAGCGGCGATCACCGGCGTTCTCGCGCAGAAGGGCCTTTCAAAGAAGGTCTCGTATGCTGAAATCGACAGTGCTCCCGAGGAAAAGGCGCGCGGTATCACCATCAACATTTCGCACCAGGAGTACGAGACGGAGACGCGCCACTACGCGCACGTCGACTGTCCCGGCCACGCCGACTTTATCAAGAACATGATCACCGGCGCCGCCCAGATGGACGGCGCGATCCTCGTGGTGGCCGCGAACGACGGACCGATGGCCCAGACCCGCGAGCACATCCTGCTCGCTCGCCAGGTCGGCGTGCCCCATATCGTGGTCTTCATGAACAAGATCGACCTCGTGGACGACGCCGAGCTCCTCGAGCTCGTCGAAATGGAGATCCGCGAGCTTCTGAGCAAGTACGGCTTCCCGGGCGACGAGACCCCGATCATCAAGGGCTCGGCTGTCAAGGTCATGGAGCAGCTCGAGAAGGGCACCGTCGACTACGCCGATCCGTACGTGAAGGCTGTGCTGGACCTGATGGACAGCGTCGACTCGTACATCCCGCAGCCGCAGCGCGACAAGGACAAGCCGTTCCTGATGGCGGTCGAGGACGTGTTCACCATCACCGGCCGCGGCACCGTCGCTACCGGCCGTGTCGAGCGCGGTCAGCTCAAGTCGATGGAGGAAGTCGAGATCGTCGGCCTTTCGAAGGAGAGCCGCAAAACGGTCTGCACCGGTATCGAAATGTTCCGCAAGACCCTCGACTACTGCGAGGCGGGCGACAACGTCGGCCTGCTGCTCCGCGGCGTGGAGCGGACGAGCATCGAGCGCGGCATGGTTTGCTCCAAGCCCAGTTCGATCAAGCCGCACACCAAGTTCGACTCAGAGGTCTACGTTCTGTCCAAGGAAGAGGGCGGCCGGCACACCCCGTTCGTCACGGGCTATCGCCCGCAGTTCTACTTCCGCACGACCGACGTGACCGGAACGCTGAACCTTCCCACGGGCGTCGAGATGGTCATGCCGGGTGACAACATCACCATGTCCATCGAGCTCATCCAACCCATCGCCATGGAGGTCGGCTCGAAGTTCGCTATTCGCGAGGGCGGCCGAACCGTAGGCGCCGGCACCATCACGAAGGTGAGCGACTAAGAGGAAAAGTAGAGGCTCCGATTCAAACGAATCGGAGCCTCGCTCCTTTAAGAACCCATGGCAGGCATCAAAGTTAGAATCAGGCTTCGATCGTACGACTTCCGCACGATCGACCAGTCGGCCGAGAAGATCGCCGACACCGCGAAGCGCACCGGGGCAAGAATTGCCGGCCCGATCCCGCTTCCCACGAATATCCGGCGGTTCTGCGTTATCCGCGGGCCCCACATCGACAAGGAGTCGATGGAGCACTTCGAGCTCCGAACCCACAACCGGATCATCGATATCCTCGAGCCGACGAACAAGACGATCGACGCGCTCATGCGGCTGGACCTGCCCAGCGGCGTGGATATCGAAATCAAGAGCGCGTAACTGGGAGGGCGGACGTCCTCGTCCGCCATGGGGTGCCGAACTGGGAGGGCGGACGTCCTCGTCCGCCAAGGGCCGACCCCCGTATGCAAAACGCCAGGGGTCGCCTAGTCCCAACGACCTTCAAGGCCTACGCCTAGCCAGCTTTGGACGTCAGGCGCTGGCATCGAGCTCTTTGCCTTCCCGCAGAGCCCAGTACACCACCGAGCCGGTCAACGCGGCCGCTCGCGCGGGAGCCGAATAGGATCAATCTTTCGATCTTAAATATGCTGCTCAAGCGATCTCGGATGAGCCTGAGGACTTCTTGGTCGGTCATTACTTGGTTGCCCTGCCGCCCCTCATGAGCCGCCGAGCCTACTGAACATGCTACGGCGAGCAGTGTCTAGAGCCACCCTTTAAATCCTGGGCTGGACACGGAAGGATCCCGGCCCGTCCTGCGCTACCCTTCCGGGAAGGACTAGAGATGATCCCGGCCCTACTCTTCGTTGCAGTGCGCGCGCCGCTGGTGGCCTTCGCGGCGCGTTTCTATAGCACGGATTCGCGCCCAAGCCGTTTCCAGGTTTATGTGTGCGATCTGAGCGGACGGCGCCTCCGGCAGATCACCCGTGAACGCACGGATTGCGGGTCCGTTCGGTGGGACGGTCCGAACCGAATCGTTTATAGCCTCCGTTCGGACATGAAGGAGGTCGATCTTAAGACGGGAAGGACGAAGACGCTGCTCCGGGTGCCCCACTCGAGCGCCTGGCTAAAAGCGGACCCGGGAAGGTTCAGCCGCGGGCCGGGCGAGGACCCGATCTTCTTGGCAGGTGGCGGGCTCGCTTATGCGGTCCATGCCGGACGGGTGCGAAAATTGAAGGTCCTCGAGTCCCGGAGTCTCCGCCTTCCGCTCAAGACTTCGCTTGGCACCATCGACGACAGTTCGGAGGGGCTCTTTCTGGAGCGAGCGCCGGGTGATGTCACTTCACTCGCGATCGACACCGACGATCTCGCCGGAGGTCTCGAAGAGGTCCGCGTCTACAACAAAAACCTGTTCTTCATCCAGGCGTCCGCGCTTTCGACCTGGGGCACCTCCCATCATCTCGTCACGGTTCGAGGAGATCGGGCCGTTGAGCTGGCGAGCGGCGTGGAATTGGACGCGGATTTGGACAGAAAGTGGATCGGGTGGGTGACGCACCGGGAGCTCGCGAACGCTCCGAAGATAGGCAAGCACCTGTGGGTTTCCCGTGTTGGAGTCACCGACTGGCGCACCGGCAAGTCGCGCGTGCTTGTAAAGGGGCTGGTCTGGGCCGACTCGATCAGCCTGAGCCCGGGCGTGCCCTGAGTTGATCGAACCCGGACGCAGCCGCGTGATGTAGCCTTTCTCGCGAGGTGGTCCCGATCCTGGTCCTTGCGCTTTCGGCGGTGCGGCCGGCCATTGCATTCACCGCCCGCTACTACTTCCGCGACTCACGTCACAGCGTGGCGCAGGTTTACACCTGCGACCTCCTGGGCAAGCATCGCCGCCAAATAACTCACGAGCGGAAGGATTGCGACTCAGTGCGTTGGGACGGCGCGAATCGGCTCGTCTACGCCGTATCCGGTGGATTCGTCAAGGAGATCGACCTTCGATCCGGCAAGGTCCGCGTCGTGCGGCACTCTCCCGGAACGCTCGACGAAGCGTATGGCGAGACTTTACGGTTCGCCCGGGGTCGCAATACTTACCCGGTGTATCGGGGGTGGAACGAGGGCTCGATCACCGTGCATGCTGGTCGCGTCGTCGCACACGGCCACCCTCTCGGCTATGGGAGGAACCAACTGCCCGTGAGGACCAAGCTCGGCGTGGTCGAAGTGGATCAACACTCGAGCCTCGTTCTGCAGGATAGGCGCCGATCGGTGAAGCTATTTGATGGCCTCGACGCTCACATGAGCGGCGTGGAAGACATCCGGGTGGCGAGGGGGCGGCTCTTCTTCACGACCTTCTCAACGTTCTCGTCCTGGCACGCGGTGCACCACCTCCGCGTCCTCCGTCCCAACGGGATCGGCTGGATCGCCAGCGGGCACGAGCTCGAAGCCGACCTGAGCAAAGAGTGGGTCGGTTGGGTGGAACATCGAGACCTCGATGGGTTCCAGGGAAAGTCGCTGTGGGTGGCCGGAGCGGGGCTCACAAACCTGCGAACCGGCAAAACGGTTCACTTGGTTTCCGGTTTGGCTTGGGCAGGATCTATCGCACTTGGCCCGGACGTCCCGTGATGTGCGGTCAATCGAGTTCGCCGAACGAAAAGCCGTGACATCATTTCCGAATGCCCTCCGCCATCGTCGTTCACCCGGAGTTCGAGGCCCACTGGTCGTTGGCCGCCGACCATGCCCGCTCGATTTGGCAGGGCCAAGGCGAGACGGAGTTCGTTAGGCTTCGGGCCGAGGATCGGCGGCCGGTCGGGGAAGTCCTCTCGGCCCCCGAGCGAGTTACCCGGCTGCTGTCGATGGGCGTCCCCGTGACCGAAGCCTGTTTGAACCGGATGCCAAACCTCAAGGAAGCCGCCGTAACCGACGTATACGGCAACCTTCCCGCATTTGAAGAGCGAGGAATCAAGCGGATCAAGCACCTCTCGGAAGGATTCTGGGGGCAGTCCGTGGCCGAGTGCGGGCTTGCTCTCACCCTCTGCGCGCTAAGGCGAATCCCGCAGCTTCACCGCGAGATCATCGCCGATCAGACGCCGTGGGACTACAACCCGCCGGGCGGAGTGGGGTCGCCCGGCACTAGAGCCCACCAATATTGCGACGACCCGCGGTTTACCAGCGGCGCCATCGAGGGGAAGCGGGTTCGCGTCGTAGGCGCCGGGAACATCGGCGCCCGATACGCCGCCTTCGTACACATGCTCGGCGCCGACGTGGCCGCGTGGGATCCGTTCGCGCCGGAAACCGCGTTTCATCGTGCCGGGTCGCGTCGCGAGCACCACCTCGAACGCCTGGTTCGAGATGCCGAGATCTTCGCTCCCATGCTCCCGTTGACCGACTCCACCGAGGGCCTCGTCACCGCCGACCTCATCGATGCGCTGCCCAAGGGATGCCTGGTCGTATTGGTCACCCGGGCGAACATCTGCGACATGAAGGCGGTCCGTCGACGGGTGCTGGCGGATGAGCTGTCCCTGGCCGCCGACGTCTTCGACGTCGAACCGCTTGCCCTGGACGATCCGCTGCTCGGCCGCCACAACGTCGTCCACACCCCCCACATCGCCGGGAGGACCCGGCACGCGAACGAGCAGTGGGCGGAGATGCTTCTCGCCCAATTCTCGCCCGCCTGAGTCGGGCAACAATAGGGCGTGGGTTCACACCTCGATGCGCCGAGGGCGGCCATGCAGGCCGGGCGCCTGGGCGAAGCGGAGTCGCTCGCCCGGGGCGTCGTGCTTCGTCGGCCCCACGATGCGGCGGCGGTGACGCTCCTCGGGATCATCCTGTTCCTGACGGCGAAGCCGGTTGAGAGCGTCAAGCATCTCAAGCGGGGGTGTGAGCTGGAGCGCAGCTCGGCGGCTGCGCTCATTCCGCTTGCGGGCGTCTTGCTCCAGCTCGACCACCTCGATGAAGCCGCCGAAGCTGCCCACCAGGCGACGCTCCGGGCGCCCGGGTCGGCGGAGGCGTTTTCGCTCCTCGGGCTGGCGCTCATGCGGCTCGGAAGAATGGAGGAGGCGCGGGTCGCCCTCGCGGAGGCGCGCCGCCTGGACCCGAACTCCGTATCGACGTTGAACCTCCTGGCCGCGGCGAACGAGAAACTGGGCCTCTCAGACGACGCGGAGGAAGCTCGGCGCGATGCGGTGCGCCTCGCGCCGGCCGATACCGAAAGCAGGGCGGCATTGGCGACCCAGGTGATCTCCCACGGGCGGCTCCAGGAGGCGACCGACTTACTCCGCGAGGGTCTGGACCTCAATCCTGACAGCCCGGTGCTGCTCCTGCTCCAGGGTCAAGCCATGCTTGCGTTGGGGGGCCTTGGCGGCGGCGCCGAGATCGCCGACGAGGGCGAGCTCTGCTTGCGCCGCAGCCTTGAGCTGGACCCGAAAAACGCCTCCGGCTTGCTGATGCTTGCCCTTCGCTGCGAATCGCTCGGCCGATTCGAGGAAGCGCGCACCCTGTTAGAGCGGTCGATTGAGGTTGAGCCCAACCAGGGTAAAGCCTTTTTCGAGCTCGTCCAGGGCGGTCGCGTGTCTGAAGCTCAAAGAGGGCTGATCGAGCCCATGGAACGGGCGGTGCAAGGGGGCTCGCTGCCGGCGGAAGAACTCCCGTTCATCCGCTATGCGCTCGGCAGGGCCTACGACGATCTGGACGACGTCGTGTCGGCGATGGAAAACTATGACGAGGCGAACCGGTTGTCCCTCGAGGCGTATGCTCGGGTGCGACCATTCGACCGCGAGAGCTACGGCGAAACGCTTGCGCAAACCAAACAGCTATTCACGACCGAAATCCTGCGCCAAGCTCGGCCCGGGGCCGGCGCGCCGCCGAAGCCCATCTTCATCGTAGGCGTGATGCGCTCGGGCACGTCGCTAGTGGAACAAATTGTCACGAGTCACCCCAAGGTGTTCGGCTGCGGGGAGCTGCAATATTGGCTCGGAACGGCCGCGACGACCTATAAGATGACGCGCCGACTGCCCACAGACGACGAGGTGGCCGCCATCGCCGCCGGCTATTCCCAGCTCTTAGGCAGCCTGGTTCCGGGCGGCGCCCCGTTCGCCACCGATAAGATGCCCCACAACTACGAAGTGCTCGGTCTTATCCACCTCGCGTTCCCGGAGGCGCCGATTATTTACGTTAAGCGCCATCCCGTCGACACGTGCCTCTCGATCTACATGACGGCCTACGGTACGCCGCCCGAGTTCGCGTTCGACAAGGCGAACATCGCCTACGTCTACTCGGAACATCTGAAGCTGATGGATCATTGGCGGTCGGCGCTGCCGCCCGGAAGGATCTTCGAGCTGTCCTACGAGGAGTTGGTCGCGCATCCCGAGCCGATCGTGCGCCGGCTCGTGGAGTACTGCGGGCTGGAGTGGGACGACGCGTGTCTGCGGCCGGAGCAGAACCAGCGCGTCGTCAACACTCCGAGCCGGTGGCAGGTCAGGCAGCAGGTGTACACATCGTCCGTCGCGCGTTGGCGGCGGTATCAGCCCTGGCTGGGCGAGTTCGCGAATCTCCTCGAGGTCGCTCCGTCGACCGAAGCCCGGTCATGAGATGATTCCCCTCATTGCCGTCCTGATATTCGCTCAGCCGGAACCCGCGCTCCCTCACGTGCCCGGGTTCCGGCTAACCCACGCTCGACGAATCAGAACCCCAACCTCGGATTACATTTCCGTATCGGAGGACGGCGCCGCCACCATCACCCTAGATAGCGTCGACGGTCCCGCCCGCGAAACGGTGACGAGGTTGCGTGACGGCGCTACGCGGGCAACCGAACTTGGTCTCCTGCTCAGCTTTGACCAGGTTGTTTACTTCGCTCGCGACGACGGCCCTAAACCCAGATTTCACACAGACCTGTTCGATCTCAGGCTAAACAAGTTTGTGGCTAGGGTGCCTGAAACGCTGCCGCACGTGCGCCCCCATGGAAGGTGGGGTTGGGGGATTCCCGGCGGGTTGGAGTCGATCGTGGTGAAGGGCGCGCAGAACCTCCTCTATCGCGTCACATACTCGTGGCGAAGCCGCAAAGCGAGCTATCGTAGGATCGGTCGGCTCCCAGGTCCGGCCGATGGCTATTCTAACATCACGCTCGTCGCCATCGAACGGGACGGAGCGCACGCCATTTTGGGCACTGGTCTCGGCGACGCATACTGGGTCAGGAGCCGCCCTCTCGTTGATCTCGGGTTAGTCGATTCTTCGCTCTGGCTGGGCGCCCCCATGCGGTTCTCACACGGGAAAATCGAGGAATTCGGCCGCGACGGCCGACCAACTGTGCTTTGCAGAGGCTGGACCTTCCTCGGAAAAAACGCGATGGGCGACCTCGTCGTGCTGCGGCGCGATAGCGATTCAGCATGCTTCTTGCTTCACGCAGCGCGCGAAAGCTCCCGCCGGCCACGCGAGCGTCACGGGTCGGCCGCCAAGGCGCAACACCGGATGTAAATGCGACAAGATGTCTCGCCCGATGCAGCCAAGGAGCCCGCGCCAACAGAAGCCGAGAGTCAGCGAATTCCGGATTTTACAGTTACGTCCTGCTAGGACTGCCTGCGTCGAAGAGATCCCACTCGCCCGTCTGCACGTTGTGCGCGATTGTGAACCTACCGTTTTCGCTCATTGCGTGGAGGTAGTAGGGCCCGACGAGGCGCCAGCCTGACCCGTTCGCGACGTACAGCCTGACCGACCGAAGCGCCGCCGGCCAATCCGCCGTGCGCTGCGGTGGCAGTGCTCTCGTAGCCTTTAGGGCCCCCCGATCGCCGGCCTGCAGGAAGAGGCGGCCGCGTAGGTAGCCCATCTTCACCATCGTCGTGTTATGGGGAAGGCCACGCTTGAGGGTCTTGCGCTCGGTCGGGAGCCATTCGGAGATTGTCATGCCGTTGAGGGCCGCTCCGCGCCCGCTCGCCGCGTCGATTGCCACAGCCTTCGGGCCGTAGCCAACCATGTGCGGGCCGGCGGTGCTCAGCGCGAAGGCATCGGACTCAAAGCGATGCCAGCCGCTGCGCGCCCACGGCCGAAGCCGTCCGGTTGGGCTGAGCCTGTAACGTCCAACCTCCAGCGTTGCCCTGACTTCCGTTTGGTGCAGACACGAGTAAAACCCGACATAGCACAGGCCATCAGCGCCGTACGCCACGGAGCTGGGCTGCAGCGATTCGGCGATCCGGTCCACGCCCGCGAAGTTGGGAAAGCCGGGACCCTCCGTCTGGGTGAGCCGCGAGGCCACGAGGAACGAAGCCGGGTGGTGATTCAATATGCCGGTGATGTTACGCGCGTCTAGCCAGTCAAGTCTCGTCCTGGCGGCGAATGAGCTTCCAAAGCCTCGTGACGTGTGCAATTCTGCTTCTTTCGGGTATGGCGGCTGAGCGATGTCACGACCGGCAGCGAAATTCTGGCCGTAGCTCCAGGCCACCGCCCTTAGCGGCGAGCGCGTCAGCTCGACCATGTAGCTCGCCGGGTGACCGTACGTCACGCGGTCGAACGAAGGCAACCGCTCGCAGTCCGCATAACCGGACCACTTATCAAATAGCACGTCTCCGTCGTCTGATATGACCGGGGCGGAATTCCAGTAGTCTCCGAAGCCCAACTCCAGCTTTTTGCGATCTACCGCAAATGTGCCGACATTGAGTCGGGTCGACGTCCCGAGTTCCGGGACCGGCCCGCCGCAAGGCAAGATGAGTGCAAGGATGGAGGCGACTACCCCTAACCCCCTCCCGCGTTCGCGAAGTTGCTTCCCCCGGATCCCACAGGTCCCTTTACGTCGGGCGAGCTCCCGGGTTGCGTCCAAACCCGCGCGAATTCTAGCTTCCCTCAGGTATAGTCATCGATTGTGTCCGGCTCACGCCGACGACACACTGCTACAACGCTTCAGAAGAGAAGCGTAAGCCGGTGACCCTCCACCCAAGGGCAACGCCAAAGAGGCTTTACGTTTCGGACGAAGCACAGAAGGTGAAAGATGCTTCCAGGAATCCTGGGAACCAAAATTGGCATGACCCACCTCTTCACGGAGGAAGGGCGGATGATACCGGTGACCGTCATTCAGGCGGGACCCGTCTACGTAACTCAGCTTAAGAGCACCGATACCGACGGCTACTCTGCCGTGCAGGTCGGCTACGGCGAGGTCAGCGACAAGCACCTCACGTTCCCCAAGTACGGCCACCTCAAAAAAGCGGGGCTCGAGCACAATGTGCGCACGATCCGCGAGTTCAGGGTCGACTCCACCGACGGAATTGAGCTGGGCCAGGAGTTCGGCGCCGACGTCTTTGCCGAGGGCGACAAGGTCACAACGACCAGCACCAGCAAGGGCCGCGGCTTCGCCGGCGGCGTGAAGCGCTACCACTTCAAGGGCCAGCACATGACCCACGGCTACATGACCCACCGCCGCCCGCTCTCTAACGGCGCCACCGGCCCCCAGCGGGTCTTCAAGGGCAAGCGCGGCCCCGGCCACATGGGCGACGCCACCGTCACCCAGAAGGGCCTCAAGGTCGTAAAGGTCGACGCCGAGCGAAACCTGCTCCTCATCGACGGAAGCGTGGCCGGCCCCAACGGCACCCTCGTGGTGGTCAAGAAGGTGAAGAGATAACCATGGCGACCCTCGAAATCAAAGATAAGAAGGGCAAGGTCGTCGGCAAGCACGAGCTGAACGCGAAGCTCGCCGAGGCGAGTTCGAGCCCCACCAGCCTCCACCGCGCGGTGGTCGCCGAAGAGGCCAACTCCCGCCAGGGCACGCAGAGCGCCAAGACCCGGAGCGAAGTCCGCGGCGGCGGCAGGAAGCCGTACAAGCAGAAGAAGACCGGCAACGCGCGCCAGGGCACGATTCGAGCCCCGCACTACGCGCATGGCGGCGTCGCGCTGGCGGTTAAGCCGCGCGACTACGAGAAGAAGGTCAACCGGCGCGAGCGCCGCGCGGCCATCCTCACCGCGTTCGCCAGCCATGTCGCCGCCGGCAACGTGACCGTGAGCGACAAGATCGCCTTCGCCGCCCCCAAGACCAAGGACGCCTCCGAGTTCATCGCCGGCGTCGGCCTGAAGGACGCGCGCAAGGTCTTAGTCATCCTCGCCGCCTACGACGAAGCGACGTACAGGAGCTTCCGCAACATCCCCAACGTGACGGTCCGCACCGCGCCGGCTTCTACGGCCGGCGGCGCCGAGGCGGCCAAGACCCAGGCGTTCTCGGCGCGAGACCTTCTCGTTGCCACGAACATCCTGGTCGCCAAGGATGCGCTCACCAAGATCGAAGAGGTTTGGGCCAAGTGAAAAACCCGCACGACATCATCATCGCACCGCACGTGACGGAGAAGGCGGTCGGGCTCAGCTACGGCGATCCTACGATCAAGGATGAGTCGCAGCTCGTCCGCAAGTACACGTTCATCGTCAGCCCCTCGGCCAACAAGCTCGAAATCAAGGCCGCCCTCGAGGCGCTCTACAATGCCGGCAAGAAGGCCGACCAGGGGATCACGGTAACCAGCGTCCGAACGCTCCGGGTGCCCGGGCGGAAGCGCCGGCGCGGCCGAATGGTGGGCTACACCTCGGACCGTAAGAAGGCGATCATCACGCTGGGTAAGGGGCAAATGCTCGAGGACTACGGAGTCTAAAGATGCCGACCAAACAGTACAAACCAACATCGCCCGGCCGGCGCTTTATGATCACCTCGAGTTACGCCGAGGTCACCAAGGGCAAGCCGGAGAAGAAGCTCACCGGACCGAAATCCAAGAGCGGCGGCCGCAACAGCAGCGGACGGCTGACCATCGCGAATCGCGGCGGCGGCAATAAGACCCGCTACCGAATCGTGGACTTCAAGCGCGATAAGGACGGAATCGTGGCCAAGGTCGCGGCGATCGAATACGATCCGAACCGCACCTGTCGCATCGCGCTGCTCCACTACATGGACGGCGAGAAGCGCTACATCCTCGCCCCGAAGGGGCTCGACGTCGGCACGCGGATTCAGAGCGGGGAAGGCTCCGACATCCTGCCCGGCAACTGCCTGGAACTGCGCAACATCCCGCTTGGAACGCTCGTGCACAACATCGAGCTCCAGCCGGGCAAGGGCGGGCAAATGGTCCGCTCCGCCGGCGCCTCCGCGCAGGTGATGGCTAAAGAAGGGAACTACGTCACCCTTCGCCTGCCCAGCACCGAGATGCGCATGGTGCACCAGACCTGCAAAGCCACCATTGGCGAGGTCGGGAACGCCGAGCACGAAAACGAATCGATCGGTAAGGCCGGAAAGAACCGGGGCCTCGGTAGGAAGCCCCACGTTCGCGGCGTCGTAAAGAGCCCTCGCGACCACCCACACGGCGGTGGTGAGGCCAAGTCGCCGGTCGGACGCCGCAAGGGTCCGGTCGACCGCTGGGGCAACAAGTCGCTCGGCGAGAAGACGAGACATAACAAGCGGACGCAGAAGTACATCGTCCGCAGGAGGAACGGTTAATGGCGCGCAGCCTTAAGAAGGGCTTCTTCGTCGACGACCACCTGATGAAGAAGGTGGAGGCGCTCAACGCGTCCGGCGAAAAGAAGCTCGTCAAAACGTGGAGCCGGCGCTCGACCATTACGCCGGACTTTGTTGGACATACGTTCGCCGTTCACGACGGCCGGAAGCACGTTCCGGTCTTCGTCACGGAGAACATGATCGGCCATAAGCTCGGCGAGTTCGCACCCACCCGCACCTACCGCGGGCACGGTGGATCGTTGCCGGACCGGGGGGCTCGGCTGAAGTAGCCGTTCGGGACGATGCAGGTTAAAGCAGTCGGAAAGTTTGTGCGGGTCCAACCCCGCAAGGTGCGAATCATCGCGGACCAAGTTCGGGACACCCGGGCTGAGCACACCGCGCATCTGCTTCGCTACCACTCGAGCAAGGGCGCCAAGGAGCTCCGCAAGGTGCTGATGAGCGCTATGGCCAATGCCCAGGAGAACCACGGCATCTCGCCGGAGCAGCTCAAGATCGCGGCGATCACCGTCGACGCCGGACCACGGCTGAAGCGGATGCAGGCCCGGGCAATGGGCCGCGGCTACCGGATCGAGAAGAAGATGAGCCACATCACCGTGCTCGTCGAGGACGTGGACGCCGAAGCGGCCGTTAAGCCGCACGGCACGAAGGCCAAGCCAAGGCCGACGTTCGCCGCCAAGAAGAGCCGAACCAAGGCCAAGACCGAGG
>DATGIR010000125.1:0-5743 GCA_035295605.1 Fimbriimonadaceae bacterium
CGAATTGAGCCGCTCCACGCGTTAGATTTTAACCTGCCCGCTCAAAGACCGGCGAACCAGTCGTAGCCCTCCGGATCGGAGGCCCAGAAGTCCTTCGGCCTCTCGGTGGCGTAGGTGATCGTCCCGATCCGCTTGATGTTCTTAACGCCGTACTTGGCGGGAATGACCAGCCGCAAGGGCGCGCCGTGACCTTGCGTCAGCGGCTCCCCGTTCATTGCCCAGCAAAGCAGCGTTTGCGGGTGGACGGCGCTCGCCATGTCGAGCCCCACGAAGTACTCGCCATCCGGCGTGGCCATCCCGATGTACGGGGGCAGCGTCTCCAACCGCTCCACGTCTATTTTCCGGTCCTTGGGCGGATACTTCGCAACGAAGTCTCGCAACCGGCAGCCGGTCCAGTGAACGACGCACGACCACCCTTCGATGCAGCGCAGCTCCGTCACCATGTCGACCACTGGCAAAGCCTGGAGCTCCGCGAGCGTCACCGCCAAGCCCTCAGCCGCTCCCACGACCTGCAACCGCCAATTCGCCACGTCGATCTCGCTCTCCAAACCGTACGGCCCGTTGACCTTCGGTTCGCGCGCGTCCCCCGCTGGAAATTCCTGGGCGTGGCTGCGGTTAGAGAGGTACAGGCCCGCCAGTTTCTCGTTAAGCCCGAGCACGCGCTTGAACGGCCAGCCCATGCCGTCCTCGGTCGCCGAGTTATCCAGCCAGTGCAGCGTGCCGTACGCCACCACCGCCGCCCCCGCGCCCCACAGGAGGCCGCGCCGTGAAAGCCGACGGATCTGCTCCTCGGGGGTCCAGTCGCTCATGCCGCCTCCTCCGCCGGCTCCGGGGGCGCCGGCGGCTCTGCCTTTCGCTCGCGGTACTCCAAGGCGTAGCCGGTTACCATGCCCCGAAAGTTGTTCCAGCCCGCCCGAGCCACTTGCGCCACATGGACCAGAAAGAACGCGCAGAGCAGCATCGTGGTCCAGAAGTGGAACCAGCGTGCCATCACGTAGCCGCCGAACAACCCGGTCAGCCAGAACGCCTGCGTCGGCTTATAGATCGCGAACCCGCTCAGCAGCATCACGAGGCCGAGCAGAATCACCCCCGTGTACGCCACCTTCTGCGCGTCGTTGTACTTGCCGTCTTCCTTCGCAGCGGGAACCAAGTGCAGGTCGCTGAGCGCGACGAGAAGTGCCTTCTTGAAGCTCGCCAGCTTGGGAACGATTACCCGCCACTCGCCCGAAAACATGAGGTAGAGCACGTACGCGAGGCCGTTGAGGGCGAAGAACCACATGAAGGTGAAATGCCACGCCATGCCCTCGGCGAGCCGACCGGTCAGGGAGTAAATCACCCGCTCGTGATGGGCGATGTCGGTCGGGAACCATGCCGGCAGCCATTTCGGCGCCGGCGGAGCGAAGAACCAGTCGGGAAACATCGGTTGGCCGAACCGGGTGATCGGTCCGTTCCGGTTCGCCCAGAAGATGAGGAGCCCGCTCCAGACCATGATCGTTAGCACCGGAAAGTTGATCCAGTGGAACCACCGAATCGCGAGCGGGTGCTTCTTGACCAGCACCGCCTCTCCCGTCGCCTTCTTCATGCGTAGGTCACAACTCGCTCACCAGACGAACGGTTCCCGGCTCGTCTTCCTCGATCTCCGGAAAACGTCCGATCGCGGGATCATCGAACACATTGTCGCTCACGTCGTCGTTCGCGGTCGACACCTCGCCGATCACGCACTCCTCGCTGAGCGGCACGAACGAGTGCCACACGCCGGGAACGAGCGTGACCCGCTCTCCCGGCCCCAGCGTCAGCGTCGTTCCGGAGGGCACCGTTTGCGGTTCTCCACAAATCTTGACGTCGGCTGAACCCGAGGCGGTGCGGGGAGGCCCGTTCCAAACCGTGATGCTCAGGTACCCGGCCCGGCAGATGATGTCCTCCTTCTTCAGCCGGTGGGTGTGGGGCGGGGTCGTCATCCCGCGCTGGGCGTACATCAGCTTCTCGCAATACTCCGGCTCTTCGGCGAGGTTGACGAGCACCAGCCCAACCTTCCGCCAATCACCTAGGCCGAGGTCGGTCACGTCCCACCGCGGGTTCGGCGGCAAGGCCCACCCATTCGCCCGAAAGGCCTTTCGCGCACACCGGATCAGGTAGTTGATCTCGCTCCGCTTCACCGCTTCGCCCAGCCGCCGGCGAGCCGGTCCTGAAGCGCCAGCCAACTGGGAATCCCGCTCAGCGCGTCCGGCCGCTCCACGCAACACGCACCCGCGCCGACCGCGATCCGCGCCGCTTCCGAAATATCGAATGCCTGCAGCATCGCCCTCAGGAAGCCGGCAACGGTGGCATCGCCCGCGCCGGTCGCACCCACCACCATGACCTCGAAGCTCGGCTCGTAGTGCTCCCGCCCGGACCAACTTGCGGGAATATGGGGATGTGCGAGGTTCTCGCGAGACTTGACGTAGAGTCCGCTCGCGCCGTTCTTGAGCGCGACCAGGCCCGCCCCGAGGTCTAGTGCCGCATCCGCCAAGGAGCGCGCGTCCGCGAGTGGAACCGGATCGCCTGCGCCCGGCAGCCCGAGCATGAACGCCAGCTCCGGCGCGCTGGGGACGAAGAGGTCGCAGTGGGGCAAGACGTTTGCCAACCACGCCCGCCAATCGACGCGGCCGCTTTCGGCAGTCACGTCGGGGAACGTCATGTCCAGCGAGGTCGCCGCTCCGGCGGCGTGGGCACGCTCGAAGATCCGGCACACCTCTTCACCCTGCTCCAGGTAGAGCCGCCGCAGCAGGGGCGGGTAGCCCAAGTGGACGATCTTTGCGCCTTCGACTACCGCCTCGGGCAGGTCCTCCGCGCCGAACTCAGCGTTCGCGCCGGGAAAGTGGAGGAACATCCGGTCGCGGTCGGGCGGATTCACCACCACCGTGTAGGAGGTCTGCGCACCCGGCGTCAGCCGGATCGGCTTGGGCAGCCCCTCGCGCTTCAGGACGTCGAGAATCAGCCTCCCGAAGGCGTCGTCCCCGACGCGGCCGCAGAGCTCTACGCTCGCGCCCAGCCGGTTCAACGCCAACCCGGTGTTCGGCACGCACCCCCCGGTGCTCACCGTCGGCGGGCCGACCTCGACCAACCTGCCGGGATCGAAGCGGAACGGGCCCTTGAGGGTGGGAATGATGTCGAGGCAGATGTGCCCCGCGCAAAGTATGTCCGCCAACTAGCTCACTTCCTCCACCGAACGGCACTTCTGCGACCGCAACGCGGCCGTGAACACGCGGTGCGAATACTCCGCCTCACTGGGCAGCGCGCATTGAAAGGGGCCGACCATCTCCAACCCGTTTACCACCTCGTCGCAAAATGCCGCCCACATCTGCAGGATCGCGTCGGAGAAGCCGAACTCGAAGATGTCGCCCGTGATGGAAGGATAGGCCGAAACATAGCCGATGTCTTCCGCGTGCCACGCCTGTGCTTTGCCGGCCGTGTAGGGAAGCGTGAACAGCGTCTTAGGTTGCTTGGTCGAAAAGCGTGCCGAAAGCTCGGTGCCATAAACCTCCAGGTACCAGGTGTTCATCTCACCCGGAGCGATCCGCTTGGTCTCCAAGATCATCGGGAAGTCGGCCGTCTCGCAGGCGAGCACCGCGTTGTCCCAGGTCTCGCACGCGGTCGGAGCGCCGCCCGGTCCCGGGCGGGTGTCGAATACCTTGGAAAGAAGCGCGCGGACGTTCTTGGGCTTCCACCCGAAGCGCAGCGGCATGTGGAGGGTGTGCAGCCCGAGGTCGCCCATGCAACCGTACTCGCCGTTTTGGGCAACCCGCCGCTTCCAGTTCATCGGCTTGGCCGGGTTCAAGTCGGACGAATGCAGAAAACCCGCCCGGACCTCGATGATCTTGCCGAACGCTTGGGCCTCGACCAACTTGAAGATTCGCTGGGCCCCCGGACAGAACGGAAATTCCCCGGAGACGCGGACGGTGAGCTCGGGTCGTGCGGAAACCTCGGCCATGATCGCCTGGGCGGCGGGAAGGTCGACGCCGAATGGTTTTTCCGCCATCAGGTGCTTGCCCGCTCTGAGTACGTCCGTGTAGGCCTCGGCGTGGAGGTTATGGGGCACCGCTACGTAGACGGCTTCGAGGTCGTGGCCGAGAAGCGCGGCCCGGTCGTCCGTGGCCAGCTCGACCGTCGATACGTTGCGCTCGAACCACGATCGCGCCCCTTCTACGGGGTCGCAGACGGCGACGATTTCGGGCCGAAAGGGAAGGTCGAGGAGGTGGCACCAGCGTGCGGCGGCGGAAGCGAACTCCCGTCCCATCAACCCGCAGCCGATCACGCCGAAGCGGATGGTTCGCACGATGCATATCCAAGACGAACCCGGAAACCAAAAAGGCCGCCCTCAGGCGGCCTTTTCAATCCTGGGTGCGGGGGCAAGATTTGAACTTGCGACCTCCGGGTTATGAGCCCGACGAGCTACCAGGCTGCTCCACCCCGCGACGCGAGACTCATTATGGCACGAGTAGGGAGAGGTGTCAACCGTCCGATGCCACCGGGGACTACTTGGGTTTGGGAAGAGCCTTGGCAGGTGTCTCGGGCTTAGGTTGTGCGCCTCGTGTCGTCTTCTGCGCCTGGACCACGTCCATGACCGCCTTCGCAACCTTCAGTGCGACCAGCACGTTTCCGATCCACGGGACCTTGCCGACCTTGCCGACGACGCCCTCGAGCGTGCCCATGATTCCCCGCGCGCGGCCCCCGACGTCGTCGACGGTGTGCTTCACCGAGTCGGCCAGGGCGTCGACCTTGCGCGAAACTTCCTCGACGCGCTCCGCCGTCGCCTTGATCTGCGGCTGAATGTCGGCGACAACTTTGATCAGCTTCGCCATGAGCAGAATCATCGCGAGCATCGCGCCGGTCCCGAACAGGAAATACAGGGCCGAAACGACCAGCCACCAGGTAGGAATCTCCGTCATTTTTGAATCCACGCCTCGGCGACCACGGTCGCCCCACCCTCACAGCTTACTTGGATCGGTATCCAGCCATCCTCGGCGCGAACCTCCTCGCCGTTGACCCGCGCCGTCTCGCCCCAAAGGCCGCGAATCCGCGCCCGCAGATCACGTCGCTCGGTTGACGTGTTCTCCAGCCGGAGCACTGCCTCCGAGCGATCCCGCTTGAAGCGCAGCTCCCGGATGAACCCGAACTCGCTCTCCACAACCACTCCATACGCCCGCACCACGACTCGGCGCCCCACGCCGTCCCACGGCGTGATCTTCAGCCACTCCTTCTCCTGGGTCGAGAAACAGCCGAACGCCAGGTCGGTGGTCGGGTCCACGTACGCGCACGCCAGCCGCAAGTAGTGGTAGAGCGCCAATCCGACCGTTCCTGTAACCTCGCTCATCCCGAATTGCTCCGATGCCGGGTCCGGACAGAAGCCATGGGCAGCCGCTCCATCCGAACGCACCAGCGCCCAAACCCCGAGCAGTCCGCCGAACGCCATTCGAAGGGCCCCCACCGGTAGCGCGCTTTGGTCCCGCTCGAGTTGGCGGAGGGCATACGCGCTGTGCCCCGACGTCGTGGGGCTCAGGCAGAGCTCCCCCTTGTCCAGCGCCGCCCGGTTCCGCTCGTGCGGTTCGTATGCGATCGACGGATCGCTCCCGTACCACCACCAGCAGGGCGCCAGGCTTCGGAAGACGCTGATCCGTGTCAGCAAGCCCTCCTCGGGAGGCAAATCTTCCGCGGCGGACCAAAAGGCCGCCTCGGCGCCGGAAGGCGTCCACACCTCGTGGTA
>DATGIR010000126.1:0-6603 GCA_035295605.1 Fimbriimonadaceae bacterium
CGCGGAAATGGTGGACGACCACTACTACAACTCGCCGAGTTGGTTCTGGCGCAACGCGGGGATCTACGATCGGGCGCCGCGAACCGGACCCAAGGTCTACGTCGGCGAGTACGCGGTCACCAGCAACTGCGGGAAGGGCAACCTGCGAGCCGCGCTCGCCGAGGCGGCCTTCATGACCGGGCTCGAGCGCAACAGCGATCTTGTCGAAATGGCGTCCTACGCGCCGTTGTTCGTGAACGTGAACAACCGGGCCTGGAACCCGGATGCGATCTGCTTCGACGGCGAACACAGTTACGGCACGCCCTCCTACTACGTTCAGTCCCTCTTCGGAGCCAACCGCGGCGACACGTTCCTGCCGAGCGACTTTCCCACCCTTCCCGTCGACGAGAGCTTCACCGGCGGGGTTGGATTGGGGACATGGGAGACTTCCGCCGAGTACAAGGACGTCGCCGTCGAGCAGGACGGCAAGGTGCTGTACGCTTCCGACTTCAAGGATAAGGCGGGCGACTGGCGCCCTGCGACCGGAGATTGGTCGGTTTCCGACGGGACTTATCGGCAAAGCGCGGACGCCCAGAATGCGCGGAGCTATCTGAACTTGCCCGAACTGGCCCGCCTCGGCGACTGCACCGTCCGCTTGAAGGCTCGAAAGTTGGGCGGAGTCGAGGGCTTTCTCGTTCTCTTCCATGCACAAGACCGTCGCCGGTTTTTGTGGTGGAACATTGGGGGCTGGGGGAACCAGGAATGCGGGGTCGAGGCTTCGTCGGGTGGAGGCAAGTACTCCATCGGCCGACATGTGCCGTTCAAGGTGGAAACTGGGAAGTGGTACGACATCCGGATCGAGTGTAGGGGCCCGGAAATGCAGCTTTTCATCGATGACAAGCTAGTTCAGACCGTGCGTGTTACGGGTATGCCGACACTGGCGGTATCCGCGAGCCGCATCGACGCGTCGGGCGACCTGATACTCAAGGTGGTCAACGGCGGGGAAGCCGATCGGCAAACGATGGTGCAGCTCGCAGGCATTCCGGATGGGGCGTTCGAAGCAACCGTGGCGACTCTGGCGTCCGGTTCACAAGACGACGAGAACTCGCTGGCAGAGCCCACGAAGGTCTCGCCGAAGCTGACGCGGACAACCTTCGCCCATAGCAAGTTCGATCTGACTTTGCCCGCCCGATCGCTGACGGTCTTGCGGCTTCACCGTAAGTAGCGAGGCGCCCGGTCACCTATCTCCGATCACTAATCCCCGATCCCCGACATCGTTATAATGGCTGCACTTCGTGGCGAAAGAGCGTGTCCCTTCGAACAACTCCCGCCAGCGTGGATGGACTTATTTGACCAACCACGCCCTCGTCCTACTGTGCCTGGCCGAGGACCCCTATATCCGGCTTCTCGACATCGCCCGCCGAGTGGGAATCACCGACCGTGCCGTCCAGAAGATCCTCGCCGACCTTGAAGCGGAGGGCGCCATCGAACGGACCAAGGAGGGCCGGTGCAACCGGTATGCCTTGAACGAAGGGCACGGCCTTAGGCACCCGCTCGAGGCGGACCGGACGATCGGCCAGCTTCTGCATGCTCCCGGTTCGGCGGTAACGCCGAGCGTCGGGACAGGTCGAGACGGCTAGGCCAGCGTCGACTTGTAGAACGTTTCCACGTCGGCCCGCAGCTTCTGAAGGTAATCCACGTGTACGTACATCATGTGGCCGGCCTCGTAGTATCCGCCCGAAATGTTTTGACGCAGGCTCGGATCCAGCCCCAGGTGGTCGAGGGTGTACTCGGTCGCGAAGTAGGGGGTGGCCAGGTCGTAGTAGCCGGACGCGACGAAAACCTTCATGTAGGGGTTGTTCGATAGGGCCTGCCTGAGCGCTTCGCTCGTATCGGGTGAGCCGTCGCCGGCCTTGCCCCAATCCCATGACTTCCAAAGGTCGCCCGGGTTGAAGATGTAGTAGGGCAGATCGGTCTCATAGCCCAGGACGCGCCGAACGTAGTCGTTCATGGTCGAGGCGTAGGCCGGAAAGATAGCCGCGTTGCTCGGATCGATCTCAGGCACGTCGGTGACGTGAGTCCCGTCGATCCCCTTGTATCGGCTGTCGAGGCGGCCGACCGTGCGTCGTTCGCTCCGCAGCAGCTCTTTGCAGAAGCGGTGGATGTTGATTCGCAGGTCGCTGAGGTCGACGTATTGAGGGTTGAGGCCCGTGTACCGGGCGAGCTTGCCCATCACCCGCTTGCGCACCGTGGGTTTGAGCGATGAGCCCTCGGCTAGCGCCGGCCAGTAATCGGTCCTCGCCCACGCCTCGACCTCCTTCAAAACCGCGCTCAGAGACTTCTTTTGCAGATCGGCCGGCAGCTTCTTGTGGAACCACGCCGTCGCCGTGTACGAAGGCAGGAAAAGAAAGTAGGGCAGATCGTTTCCCTTTGTGAACCGCGCAGTCTGGAAGTTGAGAATCGAGGAGACGAGCGTGATTCCGCTTAAGGCAATTCCATGGCCGAGCAGGTGACTGCTCAGGGCGGCTCCGCGGGTGGTGCCGTAGCTCTCACCGACGATGAAAACGGGCGAGAGCCACCGGTTGAATTTGGTGAGGAAGTTGCGAATGAACTGGCCGACCGACTCGACGTCCCCCTCGAGCCCCCAGAACTTCTTCTCGTCCTCTTTCTTGACCGCCCGGCTATAGCCGGTGCCGACCGGGTCGATAAAGACGAGATCGGTATGCCTCAGCCACGTTTCCTGGTTGTCCTCCAGCGCGTACGGCGGCTTGGGGCCCATGCCGTCCTTCTGGAGCACCACCCGCTTGGGCCCGACCGCGCCTAGATGAAGCCACACCGAGGAAGATCCCGGTCCTCCGTTGAACGAGAAGGTGAGGGGCCGGGGCTTATCAGATTCCACGGTGTAGGCCATGAAGAAGATCCCTGCCTCGACTTCGCCGAGCGGCGTGCGAAGCGGGAGCATTCCGGCGGTCACCGTGTACTTGAAGGGCTTCCCGTCGAGCTTCGCCTCGTGCTGAGTGACGATCGGCGCCGCCTCGGGCTCGATCTTGTAGACCTCTTCCTTCTTCTTGGACTCCTCGGGTTGCACCTCGTTGGGTTTCTCGTCAGGCATGGTGTACGCACTTTACCGGTAGAGGCCGACCGGCAAGTTCCGGCTCGTCCCCGATTCCCGATCACCGATCACCGATCCCCGTTAGTGGTAAACAGCCGGCATGGTCACCGCCCTTGCCGCGCTTGTGCTGGCTGCACCGTCCCCGAACGTCGATGAGTCGCGCATGCGAGCGCTTATCGAGCACCTTGCCGCTTTCAACACACGAAACACGAACACCCCGGAACTCGAGCGGGCCGCCAACTGGGTGGCAGCCGAGTTTCGCAAAATCCCTGGGCTTCAGGTTGAGATCTTCAAGTACGAGATCCACGAGAGTCAGCGGATCCCGAAGGACAACACGGTGGTCGAGGTTGTCGCCACGCTTCCGGGGGCCACGGATCATCGGGTGATCGTAGGCGGCCACATGGACTCGATCAACATGACCCGCGGCGCCGACCTCTACACGGCCCGCGCGCCGGGCGCCAATGATGATCTGAGCGGAGTTGCCGTCACCTTTGAGGCCGCCCACCTGATGAGCCAACGCAAGTGGAACGACACGCTCGTCTTCGTTGCATTCTCGGGTGAGGAGCAGGGTCTTCTCGGATCGGCCGCGCTAGCCAAGCATGCGAAAGCCCAGGGTTGGAAGATCGACGGCGTGCTCAGCAACGACATGGTCTCGAACTCCTCGGATCACCTTGGAGAGCGCGACGACCGGAACGTGCGGGTGTTCAGTGAGGAGAGCCCGAACCACGACAGCAGGGAACTGGCCCGGTTCATCGAGTGGATCCAGAACACACGAAAAGAGACGCTCTTCTTTGATCCGGGCGTGGTGCGGAAGCGAGTCGCCAAGCCGGCCCACGGAGTCAAGCTTGTGTTCCGCAAGGATCGATTTGGGCGGGGCGGCGATCACACCTCGTTCAACAATGAGGGCTTTACCGCAGTCCGCTTCGTCGAGGTCTACGAGGAGTACACGCGGCAACACACGCCGATGGACCTGCCCGACCACGTCGACTTCAAGTACCTCGCCAACAATGCCCGCGTGAACATCCTTGCGATGAGCGCGTTGGCCGACGCGCCGCCCCCGCCCACCCGAGTTCGGGTCACGCGAGACCAGGGCCAGTCCACAACCCTCACGTGGAGCGGAGCGCCTAACGGCGAGTACGTCGTCTACTGGCGGGAGACGACGAGCCCGGTGTGGGAAGCGGCGCTGACGGTCAAGGGGAACAAGGCCCTCATCGAAAAGGTCAACAAGGACGACCACATCTTCGCCGTGGGGTCGCCGGGCGGAATTCCGGTTCCAGCGATCTAGGGGCTGGCGGCCACCTCCAGATACCATGAGCCGGTAACCTGCCGGGCATGTTTCCCGTCGCGCTTCTCGGCGTCGTCCTTCAAGGTCAAGGCAAGGTGGCGGACCTGGTCCCGAAACCGGCTTCGGCCCGCTATGACGGCGGCTTCTTCGTGGTCAACTCGGCGTGCGAGATCCACTACACCCGAGATGCCAAGGCGGACGCGACCCTATTCGCCGACGAATTCGGCGCCGACAACCACGGCGCGCACTTTCGGGTTGTGTCCGGGCAGAAGCGGGGGAGCGGCGACGTCATCACGTTCAGCCTGGATTCGAGCATCAAGGGGGACGAGGGGTACAAGCTCGCCGTCACCCAACACCGGATCGAGGCGCATGCGAAGACCGGCGCCGGGCTCTTCTACGCCGGGCAGACCATCAGGCAACTCGTAGCCGCGGGTGAGCCGTCGAGCGACGCCCTGACCATCGCCACAATCCCCTGCTGTGAGATCGAGGATGCCCCCTCGTACGGGTGGCGCGGCCTGCTGCTGGATGTCTCGCGCCACTTCCGCCCGAAGGCCGACATCGAGCGCTACCTCGACATCATGGCGTTCCACAAGCTGAACACCTTCCACTGGCACCTGGTGGATGACGGTGGGTGGCGGATCGAGATCAAGAAGTACCCCGAGCTGACCGGGCGCGGGGCTTGGCGGAGCACGCCGAAAGAGAGCTGGGGCTGGCCCGTGATCTTTCCCGAAAAGCACACAGACGACGAATACGGCGGCTTCTACACGCAGGCCGATATCAGGGAGATCCTCGCCTACGCTGCCGCCCGTCATATCACGATCGTTCCCGAGATCGAGATGCCGGGCCACTCGCTGGCCGCGATCAACTGCTATCCGAACATCGCTTGCACCAAGCCCGATCACAGCGGACCCGTCATCAACAGCAACTACTGCCCGGGCAAGGAGGAGACGTTCAAGTTTCTGACCGGCGTGCTGGACGAGGTGCTCGGGCTTTTCCCCTCCAAGTTCATCCATATCGGCGGCGACGAAGTGGACAAGGGGGATTGGCACCGGTGTCCGGACTGCCAAGCGCGCATCAAGTCCGAAGGGCTCAAGGACGAGTTGGAGCTTCAGAGCTACTTCGTCAAGCGGATCGAGAAGTATCTGAACTCGAAGGGGCGTCGGCTGATCGGCTGGGACGAAATTCTGGAGGGCGGTCTGGCTCCCAACGCTACCGTTATGTCCTGGCGAGGAATCGAGGGTGGTATCGAAGCGGCCAAGCAAGGCAAGAACGCCGTCATGTGCCCGACAAGTCACTGCTACTTCGACTACTCGTACGCAGGCACGCCGGTCTCGAAGGTCTACAGCTACAACCCGATTCCCGATGCGATGAGCCTTGAACAGGCGAAGCTTGTGCTGGGTGGACAGGGGAACCTGTGGACCGAATGGATTCCGACCCGTGGCCGGCTCGACCAGATGACCTGGCCGCGGGCGGCAGCGTTGGCGGAGGTGTTCTGGACCCCTAAGGGAGTCCAGAGCTGGCAGGATTTCCAGTCGCGCCTGCCGCAAGAGTACAAGTGGCTCGAGAAGATGGGAGTCGACTTCATGCCGCCCTCGGTAACAGCGGATGTCAATGTGATCATTGCGGACGGGCCGACGAGCGTGAACTTTGCCGGAGAGGGCGCCGGCAATGTGACGCTTCACTACACGACCGACGGATCGAACCCCAGCCTCACTTCCCCCGTTTTGACTGGCCCGCTGACGGTTAATGCGAACAGCGTGGTCAAGGCCGCCTACCTGAACGGATACGGAACCGCCGGCGAGACGGCCACTGTCACCGTTCACATCGGAGAGGTTGCGGCGCCGAGCGGCCCGCTCGAGCCTGGACTCAACGTCGGATACTACGAGGGCCGCTGGGAAGACCTGCCGAACTTCGATGGGCTTACGGCGGCCTCAAAATCGATCGCGGAATCGATCTCGTTGGCGCCGAGGAAGCGGGAGAACGACTACGGGCTCCGCTTCACCGGATTCATCGAGGTACCCGGACCCGGAACCTACACGTTCTACATGACGAGCGACGACGGCGCACGGCTCAAGATCGCCGGCGCCCCGGTGGTCGACGACGCCGGATCGCACGCGCCACACATGAAAGCCGGAAGAGTGCATCTGTTGGCGGGACGCTACCCCTTCCAACTCGACTACTTCCAAATTGGCGGGGCGGCCGCCCTCAAGGTCGAAGTTGAAGGGCC
>DATGIR010000127.1:0-24214 GCA_035295605.1 Fimbriimonadaceae bacterium
ACCAGGGCGAGACGATCAAGCTGAAGGCGGGCAAGCGCGCCGCGGCTAAGAAGTAAGGGTTTAGAACGATGTCAGTTTCCAGCAGACAAGAGCTTCGGGTGGTGCGGCACGACCGCCTGCGAAAGAGGATCGAAGGCTCGGGCGAACGCCCCCGCCTCGCGGTATTCCGCAGCCTCAAGCACATCTACGCTCAGATCATCGACGACTCAACCGGCACCACGATCGCCCATGCAAGCACCCAAGAGAAGGAGCTGGCGGCGGGCGGCAACCGGGAAGGTGCGAAGAAGGTCGGCCTCGCCCTCGCCAAGAAGGCAAAGGCAAAGGGCATCGACAAGGTCGTTTTTGACCGGGGCGGCTTTAAGTATCACGGTCAGGTCGCGAGCCTGGCCGACGGGGCCCGCGAAGGCGGTTTGGAGTTTTAAGCTATGCGAATGATGAACCGACTGAGCGGCAAGCGCGAATCGCGCAACACCGAAGGGCCGCAACTGGACGTACGGGTAGTCCGCACCAATAAGGTTTCGAAGACGCACAAGGGCGGCAAGACGATGTCTTGGTCGATCCTTGTGGTCGTCGGTGACAACAAGGGCCAGGTCGGCATCGGTATCGGCAAGGCCAGAGGCATCCCCGACGCCATCCGCAAGGCCGAAGAGGCGGCGCGAAAGAACATGTTCTCGGTGCCTATGATCGGCAGCACGATCCCGCACGAAATCACCGCGCGGGCCGGCACGGCCACGGTGGTTCTGCGACCGGCCGCCGCCGGTACCGGCGTTAAGGCGGGCGGCGCCATCCGGGCCTGTCTGGAGGCCTGCGGCATCCACGACGTGCTCGCGAAGTCGATTGGCTCGCGGAACGCGATCAACATGGCCTATGCGACGATGGAGGCATTCAAGAGCCTCGTTTCGCCCGAGTCCTACGCGGAACAGCGCGGACTCGACGTGAACGAGCTCGTGCCATGGCTCGCCAAGGCGCGAAAGGAGGAGGCAGATGCTGCATATTAAGCTCATCAAATCCCCCTTCGGCCATAACCCCAGAAATCGAGCGACGGTTACGGCGCTCGGCCTGCGGCGAATCAGCCACACGGTCTATCACGAGGACACGCCGAGCATCCGGGGAATGATCCACCAGGTCAAGTTCCTTCTTGAAGTCAAGGAGGGTCCCGCGCCGGAGAAAAAGGTTGTCGTTCGACCAAAGGCGGCCGAAAAGCCGAAGCCGGCGCCCAAGGCCGCCCCGGTCGTCGAGGCCAAGGCCGAAGCCGTTGCAACCGCGGAACCGAAGCCCAAGGCAGCCACTCCCGCCAAGGCCGCGACCAAGCCGAAGGCGGCCACCCCCAAGGCGGAGGCTAAGCCCAAGGCTCCCGCCAAACCGAAGACGGAACCAACCGCCAAGACAACAACGAAGAAAGCGAAGGAATCGAGCAAATGAGTTTGCATAAGCTAACGTCCGGCGAGGGCGGCACCAAGAAGCGACGACGGGTTGGCCGAGGCATCGGCTCAGGAATGGGCAAGACCGCGACCCGCGGCACCAAGGGCCAGAAGGCCCGACGCCAGATTCACCCCAACTTCGAGGGTGGGCAGAGCCCTATTCAACGCCGTTTGCCGGTCAAGAAGGGCTTTAGAAACATCAACCACAAGGTGTTCGCGATCGTGAACCTCGACGACCTCGACAAGCTGTTCAAGGCCGGCGACGAGGTCACACCCGAAAAGCTCTACGCCACCGGAATCGTCTCCAAGGCCAAAGACGGGGTGAAAGTGCTCGCCTTCGGCGCGCTCACGAAGAAGCTCACCGTCAAGGCGCACAAGTTCTCCAAGGCTGCGGCCGACGCGATCGGCGCCAAGGGCGGAGAGGCCGTCACCCTGTGAGTTTAAGTTCGCCGCTGGGAGGACGAGGCGGGTCGGGTTCCCGGCCGCCTACGGCCGTATTTGGCGGCGGCATGGGCGAGGGCCCGGCAGGAAGCAGCGGCGGCGATAAGGGACTCTCTATGTCCGTCTTCCAGACGCTGCGTTTGGCATGGGCGGACGCGGACCTGCGGGCGCGAATCATTTTCGTGCTCGGCATGTTCGCGGTTTACGCGCTTGGAATTCACGTGCAGGTGCCTATCCCGGGTATCCGGCCGGAAGATCTGACCGAGCAGCTGAAATCGAATCCGTACTTCAACCTCATCAACATGTTCGGCGGCGGCGCCCTGAAGCGGCTTTCGATCTTCGCGCTCGGCCTGAACCCCTATATCACGGCCTCGATCATCCTTCAGATTCTCACCCAAGCCAACCCCAAGTGGAAGATTGAGATGCGCGAAGGCGGCGAGTACGCCCGCCGGGCACAGAACAAGCGAACCCGACTCCTCTCGATCGTGCTGTGCGTCGCCCAAGGATGGGGCTTCCTCCAGATGATCATGGCGAACCTGCCCAGCCGGGCGGCATTTACTCCGTTCGTGATGTTCACGGTGCTGCTGTTCTGGACCGCGGGAGCGATGTTCGTACTGTGGCTGGGTGAGCAAATCTCTGAACGGGGCATCGGCAACGGCGTCTCACTGATGATCTTCGCCGGCATCATCATCTCGCTTCCCAACACCGTGCAGCTCCTCTACCAGGGCGTGCGCGACCATCAGACTTCGATCTTTTCGGTGCTGACGCTTCTAGTGTTGTTTCTGGTGACCACGTGGACGATCGTGTTCTTTACGGTTGCCCAGCGAAGGATTCCGGTTCAACACATGCGACGCGTTCAGGGAACGCGTCAGGTCGGCGGCCAGACCAGCTATTTGCCACTGTCCGTAAACATGGCCGGCGTCATCCCGATCATCTTCGCGATTTCGCTCATTTACCTGCCTCAGCAGTTCGGCAGCTACGCACCTGGGACCAAGTTCCAGGAGATCATGAACACGGTCAACACTTACATCAACCCGGGAGACCCGACGGCGCTCCTGTGGCAGATCGTGATCGCCTCGATCATGTTCAGCGCGCTGATCTTCTTCTTCACGTACTTCTACACCGCGATCCAATACAACGTGGATGACATCGCCGACAACCTTAAGCGGGGCGGCTCGTTCATTCCGGGCGTGCGGCCGGGCAAGCAGACCAGCGATTTCTTGAACGGCGTGATCTCCAGAATCACGGTCGTGGGCGCGGCGTTCCTCGCCGTGGTTTCGCTGATCCAGTTCCTGGCTCCGCGAATCACCGGCACCACCGCACGCATCAGCGTGATCGGCGGCTCGACGTTGCTCATCATGGTTAGCGTCGCGTTGGAAACGATGCGGCAGATCGAAGCCAACCTGTTGATGAAGCGGTACAACGCGTGAGCTTGGCGCGCAGGGTGTGATGGCGGGCGAACCGCTTCGGCTCATCCTCATCGGACCGCCCGGCGTGGGCAAGGGCACTCAAGCAGCTCTTCTCGAATCGCGCCTCGGCGTGCAGCCGATGTCGTCAGGCGTCATCTTTCGAAGCGAGATCGAGGCTGAAACCGACCTCGGCCGGATGGCCCGGCGCTATATCGAGCATGGCGAACTCGTCCCGAACGGGGTGACGATCGAGATGATGGCCAAGCGACTGCGCACCGAGGCAGTGCGCAAGCACGGCTTCGTGCTCGACGGCTTCCCGCGGACGATGCGCCAGGCCGAGGCGCTCGACGAGATCCTCGACGAGATGGATCTGCATCTGAACAAGGTGGTTTCCCTGGAACTCCCGGAGTCCGTGCTGATGGCGAGGCTCGCCGGGCGGCTAGGCTGCACCAAGTGCGGCGAAATCTATCACAGCGTCAACAAGCCGCCGCGTCGCCCGGGACTCTGCGACAAGTGCAACAGTCCCCTGTTCGTGCGAACCGACGATCAGCCCGAAGCGATTCTGGAACGGCTTCGATCGTTTCACGAGGAGACACAGTCGGTTTGCGATTACTACGAAGCCAAAGGCCTCCTCCAGCACGTCGAAAGCGATAATCCCGAAAGCGTTTATCACGAGATCGTTAATCACCTGGCATGAGCTTGCTGAAGTCGAAGGGAGAGATCGAAAAGATGCGCGCGTCGGGGCGCGTGGTTGCGCGCTCGCTTCGGCTGATGGGTGAGTCGATCGTGCCGGGGAAGACGACGCCGAAGCAGCTCGACGAGATGGCGGCCAACATCGTTGCCGACTCAGGCGGGGTGCCCTCCTTCCTCAACTATCGCGGCTTCCCCGCCAACGCATGCATCTCCGTCAACGACACGGTGGTCCACGGGATCCCCGACGATGAGCCCCTCCAACCGGGTTGGATCGTCTCGCTGGATATGGGCGTATTGTTGGACGGCTGGCACGCGGACGGCGCCTGGACCTATGCGGTCGGTGACATTTCGTCCGAAACCCAGCGCCTGCTCAATGTGACCAAGGAATCGCTCTATCAAGGCATCGCCAAAGCGCGCCATGGAAACCGCATCGGCGATATATCGGCGGCCGTGCAAAGGTATGTGGAGGGCAACGGCTACTCGGTAGTGCGGGACCTGGTCGGCCACGGTATCGGTCAGCGCCTTCATGAGGAGCCGTCTGCGGTGCCGAACTTCGGAAAGGCCGGCAAGGGCGACGTGCTACGTGAAGGGATGACGATCTGCATCGAGCCGATGGTCAACCAAGGCGCCTTCGCGGTTCACACGATGGGAGACGGCTGGACCGTGAAGACGCGGGACGGCAAGCTTTCGGCCCACTTCGAGCACACCGTGGCGATCGGGCGGGACGGTGCGGACATCCTTACCCTGGAGTGACGGGCGGTACAATCTGCGGGAGTGGCTAGACGAAGACCGCAGTATAAGCAGCAGCAGGACAAGGAAAAGGGGATCGAAGTCGAAGGCGTCGTTCTCGAAAACCTTCCCAGCGCGCGGTTTCGCGTCAAGCTCGACGAGGGCGAAAATGTGGAACTCTTGGCCCACGTCAGCGGCAAAATGCGAATGAACTACATTCGAATCTTGCCCGGCGACCGGGTTCGGGTCGAGCTCTCGCCGTACGACCTCACCAAGGGTCGAATCGTCTACCGGTACAAGTAGGCTAAAGAATTGAAGACGAATTGGCGCTCCTAAACGGAGCGATTTCCAGATTCGGACAGGTATAATTCCTTCTTGCGTCGACGCCTGGCTTCGGCCCGTCGCGCCCGTTTGCCTGTTGGCAAGCGTGAGGCACTAGGAACACAAACATGAAAGTACGGGCCAGCGTCAAAAAGATCTGCGATAAGTGCAAGATCATCAAGCGCAACGGGGTGGTGCGGGTGATCTGCGTCGTACCCAAGCACAAGCAGCGCCAGGGCTGAGTCTTTCGAAGCACATAACGTATGGCAAGAATCGCAGGTATCGACCTTCCAAGGGACAAGGCAGTCAAGTACGCCTTGCCTTTGATTTACGGCATCGGCAAGCACAATGTCGACGGTCTCTTGGAGAAGGCCGGGCTGGACCCTCGCGTCAAAGTCCGGGACCTGACCGAACCTCAGATCGCCAAGATACGTGAAGTTTTGGATGCGGAGTACCAGGTCGAAGGCGACCTGAAGCGTGAGGTTCAGGGGAACATCCGGCGCCTCATGGAGGTCCGCTGCTACCGCGGTCTGCGACACCAGCGCGGCCTGCCCACCCGTGGGCAGAACACTCGCCACAACGCCCGAACTCGAAAGGGTAAGGCCAAGACCGTTGCCGGTAAGAAGAAGGCCAAGAAGTAAGGCGAGTTAACCCATGGCAAGAAAGACACAAGGAAAGGGCAAGCAGAAGGAAAAGAAGAACATCCCGGTCGGGGTGGCCCACATTACGGCTTCGTTCAACAACACGATCATCACGATCACCGACCCGCAGGGCAACGTCATCTCGTGGGGCTCGGCGGGCGCCGTCAACTTCAAGGGCTCCCGGAAAGGCACGCCCTTCGCCGCCCAGGTGGCGGCCGACAAGGCCAGCCGCCTGGCCCAGGACAACGGGGTCCGTCGCGTCGACGTTTTGGTTCGCGGACCCGGTTCGGGCCGCGAGACCGCGATTCGCTCGCTGCAGGCCAGTGGACTTGAAGTCACCAGCATCTGCGACATCACTCCGCTTCCGCACAACGGATGCCGCCCGCCGAAGCGGCGCCGAGTTTAAGCACCCCGCCGACCGGGTGTGAAACTCACACCCGGTCAAACCAACCGATATGCCACATATTTCAACTCTCGACCTCGACCAGGAGTACGGCAAGTTCGTCCTCGAACCGCTGGAGCGCGGCTACGGCCAAACCATCGGCAACGCCCTGCGGCGCGTGCTGCTGAGTTCCATCCAGGGCGCGGCGATCTGCGCCATCCGCGTCGACAAGGTCTTTCACGAATTCGCCCCGATCCCCGGCGTGAAGGAAGACACGACCGAGCTTCTGCTGAACCTCAAGGATCTTGCCATCCGCCACTCTGGCGCCGAGCACCTGGACGAGGAGACGCTCACCATCAACGTGAAGGGCCCGGGCCGGGTTACCGGAGCGGATGTGGTCTGCCCGGAGGGCCTCGAGGTCGTGAACCCGGAGGTCTACCTCGCCACGATCAGCGACGCCGGTGCGACCCTTTCGATGGAAATGAAGGTCAATTGGGGCGTGGGCTACGTGCTTCCCGAGAAGCAAGAGCGATACAAGGGCATCATCGGCATCATTCCCGCCGGCGCCCAGTTCACGCCGGTTCGCAAGGTGAACTACACGGTCGAGCAGACCCGTGTGGGCATGCGAACGGACTATGAGCGGCTCGTGCTCGACATCTGGACCAACGGCGCCGTTCGGCCGAACGACGCGCTCTCCCAGTCGGCCCACATCCTCGATAAGTATTTCCGGATGTTCTTCGACCTCGGCGAGGCTGGGTTCGAAGCCGACATCGACGATCTCGACGCCGAGCAGGAAGACCTCCGCGACGTTCCCGAGCTTCGGATCGAGGAGCTCGACTTCTCGCAACGCACGTTCAACTGCTTGCGTCGTGCCGGCCTGCTCACCCTCCGCTCCCTGGCGGTGGCGACCGAGTCCGACCTCACCGGCATCCGGGGATTCGGCAAGAAGTCGCTGATCGAGGTTCGGGACAAGCTTCAGGAGCACGGACTCGAACTTAAGCCGCCGAAGGGTGGCTATCGCACCATCGACCTTATGGACGACGACGAAGAGGAAGACTTCTAGACATGCGACACCTCGTTGATCGACGAAAGCTCGGCCTCCCGAGCGACCAGCGCAAGCACCTTCTGACGAACCTGCAGCGCCAGTTCGTCCGGCACGGCTACGTGAACACGACGCTCGGCCGGGCCAAGGAGTTGCAGCGGCTGGTTGAGAAGCTCATCACGCTCACGAAGATGGAGGATGGCCTCGAGGCGCGGCGCCGGGCGAGAAAGGTCCTCGTCGGCCACAGTTCCTCCACGCCGGCTTCCGAGAAGATGCTCGCCGGCAAGACCGACATGGAGAAGCTGCGGATTCTTCAGAGCAAGAGCCTGATCAACGGCGAGGATCTCGTCAAGCACCTTTTCGACAACATCGGCCCGCGCGTCAAGAAGCGGCCGGGTGGCTACACCAGATTGACCAAGATCGGCATCCGGCGCGGAGACGGCGCTCCCGCTGCCGTGCTGGAGCTTGTCGACTAACACTCATCGTATCAAGCTCGTCGTCGCGTACGACGGCACCGACTTCTGCGGCTGGGCCGCACAACCTGGGCAACGAACGGTCCAGGGCACATTGACAGAAGCTGTTCGCCGGGCAACCGGCGAGGAATCGGAACTCTTCGGCGCGAGCCGGACCGACAGCGGCGCGCACGCCGCCGGTCAGGTGGCGCACTTCGATTGCGCGGTTCCCCTTCCGGTCACGAAGTGGCCGGGGGTGCTGAACCGGCTCCTTCCCCTCGATCTTCGGGTCGTCGCCGCCGAGGGGGTCGACGCGGCGTTCCACAGCCGCTTCAGCGCGAGGTACCGGCACTACCGATACACGGTGATGCGGGATGACACGGACCCGTTTCAAGGTCGATATGCCTATGTCTACTTCAAGAAGCTGAATCTATCCGCAATGCGGTTAGCGGCAGAACGCTTGGTGGGCGAACACGACTTCGAAGCCTTCACCGAAGAGCTGGCCCCCGAGGTCGAGAACACCGTTCGCGAGCTGTACCGGGTCGAAGTCGACCAATCGGGCGATGAAACGAGGATCGACGTGGAGGGCACTGCGTTTATGCGGGGCATGATGCGGCGGCTCTCCGGATTCTTGGTCGAGGTCGGCCGAGGTCACCGGCCCGCCGAAGATGCGAGCGTTCTTCTTGGCCCCAAGCGCGAATGCGTGCAATGGCCGGTCGTACTTCCCGCGCGCGGCCTCTGCCTCCGCAAAGTGGTCTACTGATCCTCCGAAACCCTGAACATAGAAACGAGCAGCTTCTCAACGATTTTTTGCCCCGGGCAAGCCGGGTCAAAGGAAGCGACGCCAAATTAGCCGGCGTCGGCATCACCCTTACGGAACACCGGAGGAGGGCGGCGATCGGAGCGATCCGAACGGCGCGGCGAGGCTACGAAATGAATAGAACAACGACAGTTAAAGAAGGATCGATCGAACGAAAGTGGTTCGTAGTCGACGCCGCGGGCATACCCGTCGGCCGGCTTGCCGGCCAGGTCGCGCAGGTCCTTCGCGGTAAGAACAAAACCAATTTCGCCTACAACGCGGATTGCGGCGATTTCGTCATCGTGATCAATGCAGCTCAGGCGGTGCTCACCGGCAACAAGGCCGACGAGATCGTCTACTGGCACAGCGGGTGGCCGGACGGCCTCAAAAACGTCTCGCGCGGCAAGATGCTCGCGGACGATCCCGTCAAGACGATCGAGCGCGCGGTCTGGGGAATGACTCCAAAGACCAAGCTCGGCAACCAAATCATCAAGAAGCTCAAGGTGTACGCGGGCTCCGAGCACCCGCACGAGGCGCAAAATCCTACTCCCCTCGACGTGAGGAAAACCAAGTAATGGCAACGCAACAGAACTACGGCACCGGCCGCCGCAAGAGCGCGATCGCGCGCGTCTGGGTGACCCCCGGCGAGGGCAAGATCACCATCAACGGCCGCGACTTCAAGGAGTATCTAGGTCGCCCGGTGCTCGAAATACTTCTCAAGAGCCCGCTCGTAGACCTCCATCTGGATGGCTCGTACGACGTAAAGGCCTACTGCAGGGGCGGCGGCCTCACCGGCCAGGCCGGCGCGGTCAAGCTGGGCATCGCCCGAGCCCTTTTGGAAGTAAACGAGGAACTCCGAAAGGAGCTTCGCGCGGGCGGCTTCTTGACCCGAGACCCGCGCGTCAAAGAGCGCAAGAAGTACGGACGCAAGAAGGCGAGACGCGGCTTCCAGTTCGTCAAGCGGTAAGCTACCGCATCGCTCCCCGGGGCGCTCAGGCGCTCCGGGATCGAACATCCCGCTTGGCGGGACCGTACGAAGACTGACATGGCGACCGTGGCACCGGACATGCCGCCCGCTGGCGAAGGCGTGATACCCAAGGCCACCCCCCTCTACCGCCAAGGCCCCGTTCTCCGACTCATTCTCGTAGCCTTCCTGGCCGAGCTCGCCTACGGCGTCCTCAACATCTCGACGATGCCGGTCTACTTGAAGTACGACCGGAGCTTCGGCGAAGGTCTTATCGGCCTCGTCTTCGTCGCCTTCCTACTCAGCGAGGCGATATTTAAGGGACCGATGGGGCACCGTGCCGACCGGTACGGGCCGAAGTTGCTGATGACGGTCGGGCCGAGCATCAGCGTCGTCACTTCCCTGCTCACGTTGTTCGTGCCCCGTACCGGCGGCACCTTCGGCGAGGTCGCGGCGTTCCTCGCCTTGCGCGGGCTAGACGGGCTCGGCGCCGCCATGCTTTGGCCGGCGGCCTATGCATTCGTGGGGGAGACGGTCAACGACGTGAACCGCCAACGCGCGATGAGCGCGCTCAACCTTTGTTATCTGGTGGGGATTGCGTTCGCCCTGCCGCTCGGCGGCGCGATCAACGACCTGACCGGCACCCGTGCCGCCAGCATGATCCTCGCTTGCGGCTTGTTTGCCTGCGTGGCCTTGACCGTCCACTTCTTCATTCCCAGCCGAAGCGTCAGCACTGAAGCCGCTCCGAGTGAAGGCGGGCTCGCCGATCTCGTCCGGTCGTTGCGAACGATTCCGACGTACCTACTCCTGGCCGCGGCAACCTTCATCGGCATCGGCTTGCCGATGGCGATCGTGAAGCTCTTCGCCTACGACCAATTCAACATGAGCGAGTCGGCGTTCGGAGGTCTCGTTCTGCCGGCGGTGCTACTCATGGCGTGCCTCAACGGCGTGATGACGCGAATCGGCGAGCAAGTTGGGCGTGCCCGGTCCGTTCATATCGGAATGGGGCTATGCACGATCGGCATGTCGTTGATCGGGCTCGGCGCGATCACGACGCAGCTGCAGAAGCCTTGGGTCTTAGCGGTCGGGGCGATACCGGTTGGAATCGGGTTCCTGTTGACGATTCCGGCTTGGATGGCGAGCGTGAGCGACATCGACCCGACCCGGCGCGGAGCCAACATCGGCGCGGTTATGACCGCCCAGGGTCTTGGCGCAATCATCGGCGCTCCGCTCGGCGGCCTCGCGTACCAGAAGCTTCCGAGCGTCGGCGTCCATCTCGGACTCGGGCCTGCGTTCGGGCGTTACTCGCCGTTTCTCGGCTGCGCCGCGTGCTTGGCGTTCGGGTGGATTCTAAGCCTTCGGATCCTGCACGACGGTCCTCGAACCCCTACATCGTAGGCGCCGGATGGTTCGTCCCGGCGCGCTCCAGCCGGGAAACCCTAATCAAACAAGGCTTCCGCGAATTCGGCCGGCTTGAACTGCTTCAGATCCGAGGCCTTCTCGCCCGTTCCGACGAGCTTCACCGGGATGTGAAACCGTTCATAAACCCCGATGAGGGCGCCGCCGCGGGCGGTCCCGTCGATTTTGGTGAGGACGAGACCGGTAACGCCGGCCGCCCGCGTGAACTCCTCCGCCTGGCGGATGGCGTTTTGGCCGGTGTTGGCATCGAGAACGAGAAGCACCTCGTCCGCTTTTCTGCCCAGACCTTTCTCGACCACCGCAAGCACCTTCTGGAGCTCGGCCATGAGCATCGACTTGCTATGCTGGCGCCCGGCGGTGTCGGCTAGAACGAAGTCGATCCCGCGCGCGCGCGCGGCTGCTATGGCGTCGAAGATCACCGAAGCGCTGTCCGCTCCGGGTTTGGTTCGCACGATCTCGGCGCCGACCCGCTCGGCCCAATGCTCGAGCTGCTCGATGGCGGCGGCGCGGAATGTGTCGCCGGCGGCCATGAGCACCGTCTTTCCCTGCTTCTTGAGCTGCTCCGCGAGCTTGGCGATGGTGGTGGTCTTCCCCACCCCGTTCACGCCCACGAACACGTACACGGTGGGCGATGGATCGCCGGTGGCCAGCGGGGTCTCGTCGGTCTGCCCGAGGCGGTCGACGATCGCGCGTTTCAGGCGAGCCTTCATCGCGTCAGGCTGGGTGATCTTTTCGTCCCGTACCGCCTTCCGCAGCTCGGCGAGGATTTCGGTCGTGGTCGTGATGTTGGTGTCGGACTGGAGAAGCGCTTCCTCTAACTCCTCGTACAGCTCGTCGTCGATAACGCCTCGCCCGAGCATTCGGTCGAAGCGCTCCATGAGCCGTTTGAACATCCCGCGCTAGGTTACTTACTTAGAAGCCGACCTCGCGGCCTCGGCGATGGCTTCGGCGTACCGCTTCCCGGCGCCAAGATGTTGGCGGACCAAACCCGTCGCCGCTTCCCGCATGGCCACACGACGATCGGTGTCGGCGAGAAGTCCGTCCAGCTCCTTGGTGAGTTCGGCGGAAGTTGCAGCGACGACGGTCGCGCCCACCTCGGCTGCCGCCTCGGCGGCGGCGCGGAAGTTCTGCATATGGGGCCCGTGGATAACCGGCTTTCCCAGCGCAAGCGGCTGGATGAGGTTCTGACCACCGAGGTCTTCAAAGCCGCCGCCCACAATCACCACGTCGGCGGCGGCGTAGGAGCGGGCAAGGTCGCCATAGGTGTCGAGTATCACGTACCGTCCGGTGTCCCGCCTGGACCACAGACCAGGCTCGAGGCCCAGTTGCTCCCTGGCGATGCGTTGCAGGTCCGGCACGCGCTCCAAGTGCCGGGGAGCGTGGACGATAAAGAGCTGCGAGAACTTCCACGCGTGAACGTCGGCGATCGCTCCGAGGACGAGCCGCTCTTCTGCTTCGCCCCGGGTCGAACCGATGACTACGACGGGCTTCGCGGCCGGGAGTCCGAACTCCTCGCGAACCGCTGCCTTGTCGGGAGGCTCGTCGGGTGAGGCCTGGTCGAACTTACAATTACCGAACACCTCCGCGGTCCGGGCGCCGAGCGACAGGATCCGCTGCGCATCGGTTTCGGTCTGCATGAGGCACCGGTCGAGCTCCTTGAACATCGCCTTGTACCAAAAGCGGATGAGGCGGGCGCGAGGGTAGCTGCGGTCGGAGATCCGTCCGTTTATCAGCAAAGTCTTCGCGTCGAATACCTTCGCCGCCCAAAAGAGACTCATCCATAGCTCGGTCTCCATGACGGCGACCACGTCCGGCTGGACGCGCTGCATGGCGGCGAGCATGCACCTGGCGACGTCGAACGGAAAGTAGACGAGGTGGTCGTAGAGCCCGGGGCTCTTTTCGTTCTCGCCTTCAGCGGTGGTATGACCGCTGCTCGTCGTAACGCTCAGAACGATCTCATGCTGGGGGATCTGTGAGCGTAACTCCCGTAGGACGGGCGCCACCGCGAGCACCTCGCCGACGCTGACGGCGTGAATCCAAATTCGCCGCTTCCCCTTCTCGTGGGCGAATGGAAAGTTGCCCCACCGCTCGTTCCAGTTCGGCTGGATGGCCCGCTGCTTGGCGCGAAGCCACACTACCGGAAACCAGATCGGCAGCGTGATCGAGAGCAGGAGGTTGTAGAGGAGGAACAAGCCGGTTGAAAGTTGTCAGTTGTTTGTTGCGACGAATGGTTCTCCGACGATCCGCTCGTAGGCTTCTACGTATCGGGCACGGGTACCGGCCACCACATCGGGCGGGAGCTTTGGCCCCGGTGGCTGCTTGTTCCAGTCCAGGGTTTCCAGGAAGTCGCGCACGAACTGCTTGTCGTAGCTGGGCTGAGGGCCGCCCGGCTTCCAGGTTTCACGCTTCCAAAACCGGGAGCTGTCGGGGGTTAGCGCTTCGTCGATGAGGATGATCCCCTCATCGGTCCGTCCGAATTCGAACTTGGTGTCGGCGAGGATGATTCCCGCCTTCTCGGCATGGTCGGCGGCCCGGGCGTAGAGTTCGAGGGTCCAGCACCTCACCTTCTCGGCTACCTCGCCGCCGAGGATGTTCCGAACCTGTTCGAACGAGATGTTCTCGTCATGGCCCTGGGTTGCCTTGGTGGCGGGTGAGAAAATCGGCTCGGGAAGCCGGTCGCCGTCTCGAAGCCCCGAAGGAAGGCTCAAGCCCAGTAAGGCGCCGCCCGATTGGACGTACTGCTTGTAGAGCGAGCCCGTCAGATAGCCACGGGCGACGCACTCTACGGGTAGGGGGTCCGCCTTCTGCGCGAGCAAGGATCGCCCGTGCAACTCCGGGTGCGCGGCGCCGAGGCATGCGTCGATGTCGGACGACGCGATGGTCATGAAGTGGCTGGGGCAAACATCGGCCAGATGTCCAAACCAGAAGGCGCTCATCCGATTCAGGATTTCGCCCTTTTGCGGGATGCCGTTGGCCATCACGACGTCGAAGGCGGAGATCCGATCGGTGGCGACGATGAGCACTTGATCGCCGAGGTCGTACACCTCGCGGACCTTGCCCACTTTCGGCGGCGGCAAGACGGGCAGCGACGTGCTCAGGAGCTCGGGCATGTGAAAGTATGGCAAGCCCAGCCTAGCCCGGGGGCCAGCCGAGCTGTCGACCACCAAGAAGGTGGGCGTGGAGATGGTCGACGGTCTGGCCGCCGTACTCACCCTGGTTGACCACCACCCGGTAGCCGGCAGTCAGCCCCTCCGCGGCCGCGATCTTCTTAGCGGCGTTCAGAAGGCCCTGGTGATCGCCCTCGTCTTCGAAGTCGGAGAGCCGCGCCCGCTCCGCCTTCGTCGCGATCACGATGTGTACCGGCGCCTGGGGCGCGATGTCGCGAAAGGCGATGACCTTGTCATCCTCGTAGACGATCTCGGCGGGAATCTCCCGGTTGATGATCTTGGTGAAGATCGAGGCCATGGCGGTTGGTTGGACCTTACCGCACGCTAGCCAAGCTCGGACGTTGTACCATCAGCATCCGGGGAATGCGATTCGACGAACTTTGGGCCGCGAAGACGCCGACAGCTGCCGCGAGTCGCATTCTCCTGACGCCGACCTCATGGCTATACGCATTCGGTTGGCAGGTCTACGCGAGCGTCTATCGCCTCGGCCTCAAGCGCGCAGCGGAGCCGCACAAGCCGATTCTCTGCGTGGGCAATCTCGTTGTAGGGGGAAGTGGAAAAACGCCGGCGACGCTTGCCATCGCCGGTCTCCTTCAATCCATGGGCGAGTCGGTCGTCGTGGGGATGTCTGGCTACGGCTCGCCGCACAGCGAGGCGGCGGCAGTCGCGCCGCAGGGTCCCCTCGACGCGGCCGAATGGGGTGACGAGCCGGCGATGGTGCGATGGCTGGCGCCTGAAGTGCCGCTCATCGTCGGTCGACGAAGGGTGCTCGCCGCGGAACTTGCCACCAAGCACTTCCCAGGCTCGGTCCTGCTCATGGACGACGGGTTTCAGCATCTGCCGCTGAGGAAGCACCTCACCCTGCTCATCGATCCGGCGAACCCGCCGAACGTCCGTTGCCTGCCCGCCGGCCCCTATCGGGAGCCGCGCAGCAACCGATGCAATGCCGACCTCGTGTTCGGTGACAAGTTCGCCATCGAACGAAAACCGCTGCGATTCGTCGATCCGGCTGGAAAACCTTCCGATGCTCCCAAAACCGCCAACATGCTTTGCGCGATCGGCTCGCCCGAATCCTTCGCCGAGTCCCTCGCCGAAGCCGGCGTATCCGTTGCGGGTCAGGTTCGAGGTCCGGACCACGACCCGCTGACGGCAGGTAACCTATTCGACGGATTGGATCGCAGCACCGCGCTTGTGGTGACGGCGAAGGATTGGGTCAAGCTCCGCAGCCGGAGCGACCTCGATGAGCGACCCATCCTCATCGCGCTTCAGGATGCGAGCATCGAACCCGAGGCGGATTTTCGAACCTGGCTGGGCGAACGGCTAGCCCAGATACGCGACTCCTGATGGCTTCAAAGATTCTCGACGCGGTCGGCGTGCCCGCCTTCGACGTCGCTCAACGGTTCATCGTGCGGCGCAGCGACGACCGCGCGGAAGCACTCGGCGAGAGGTTCGGAATGCTCGCGTTTCGTGTGGACAAGAAGCACCGGCAGCGCACGGTCCAGAACCTCGAGCTCGCGTTTCCCGAGTGGAGCGACGCCCAGCGGCAAGAGACGGCGAAGAACGTCTTCCGGCACTTTGGCCGCATGTGGGTTCAGTTCATGCGGAACGGCTCACGAAGCAAGGAAACCATCCAGGCGGCGACCACGGTTGTGGGGCTCGAGCACCTCCTGGCCGCCGAATCCGAAGGCAAGGGGATTCTCTTTGTCACGGGGCATTTTGGGAATTGGGAGTGGATCGGGCAGTGGTTAGTGGCGACGGGCCGCAAGCTGACGGTCGTTCAGCGAGACGCGAACCAAAGCGGCATCAACGACCGGCTAACCAGGCTTCGCGAGGCAGGCGGGCTCGAAGTTATGTCGCGCGGAGCCGCCGCCCGGGGCATTCTCGCCTGCCTGCGCCGCAAGGAATCAGTCGGTCTCTTGATCGATCAGAACGCCGGCGACGTGTTCGTGCCGTTCTTTGGAAAACCTGCCGGGACGGTCACCGGCCCTGCGGTCATTGGCGGACGAACAGGTGCACCCATCGTTCCCGGCTACGCCATTCGCTTGGGGCCGGGGCGGTACCAGGTCGAGTTCCTTCCCAAAATCGACGAACCCGAGGGCGATGACCAGGTCGAGCGGGTGACCGCCGCCATCAACGCAAACCTCGAGGCGATGGTTCGGCGCTATCCGGATCAGTGGCTGTGGATGCACGACCGATGGAAAAGCGCTCGTCAAGCGGGGATGTTATGAGCTCGCCGAGTCTGCTTTTGGTGCGATTTGCCGCGATCGGCGATTGCGTGATGGCGGCGTGGGCCGCCACCGCATACCGCGACAAGTACCCCGACGGCAAGCTTGTTTGGGCGGTGGACCCGCGGTGCAGCGCGGTCGTGGAAACCGACAGGCTCGTGACCTCGCTGGCGGAGTTCCCGCGCGACAAATGGAAGTCCGGCCGCTGGTCCCCATCCACCTGGCGCGAACAGCTTCAGACCTACGCGGGATTGCGCCGCCATCGATTCGATTGGGGTGTGGACCTCCAGGGGCACTCGAAGACGGCCTTGGCCCTCCGCATCGCCAAGCCGATGCGGCGGATCGCGGTCGGAGCCACTGATCTTTTGGCCCGCCGCATGAACCCTCAGTTGGCGCCAAGCCCGGACGGAACCCACACCGTCGAGCGAAACCACACGGCCCTAGGCACCTTCGACGAATTCGAGCTCCCGGAGCGGCCGATGATGCCGGCCGTCACCGGCGGCCGAGACGCCAAGCTGGTAACAATCTCCACCGGCGCCGGCTCCAAGCAAAAGATGTGGCTGCCGGAACGTTGGAGCGAGGTCGCGGCCGGCCTGATCGCGGAAGGCTTCCGCGTGACGATGTTGGGAGGGCCAGACGACCCGCGGGTGGAGGCTCCCGGCGTGGAGGACCTGGTCGCCAAAATCCCGCTCGTCGAGACGATGGGATGGGTTGCCCGCAGCGCCCTTCACCTCTCCGCCGATACCGGCACCGGCCATATGGCGGCGGCTTACGGAGTGCCGGTGGTTTCCGTGTTCGGCCCGTCGGACGACCGGCGATTCCGCCCCTTCACGAAGGAGGGCGTCGTGTTGAAGAGCGGGGCCACAACGGCGGAAATTGGCGCCGAGGAGGTTCTCGCCGCGGCCGAGAGACTTCTATCCGGAGCCGCCAAGGGGAGCGCGTGCGCTTCCTGATCAGCCGTCTCTCATCCCTGGGAGATGTCGTGTGCTCGCTGCCGGCTGCAGTGGCGCTCCGTAAGCGGTATCCGGACTGCGAGATCGTCTGGGCGATCAGCCCAAAGTTCGCCGACGTGGTTGCCGCTTGCCGGGCTGTGAACTCGGCTATTGCGGTAACCCCCCGCCTGAAGCCATCGACCTGGCCGGTGATCGCGGGCGAGTTCGACGCCGCCTTCGATCTCCAGGGGCTCTTCAAGAGTGGGGTCATCGTGGGCAAAGCAAGCGCGCGGCGAAAGCTGGGTTACCACTGGCAGCGGGAAGGTTCGCGCCTCTTTTCCGCGCCGGTCACTCCGGACCCGACCTCGCTCCACGTGGTCGACCAGTATGTCGACGTGGTTCGGGCGTACGGCGCCGAGGCCGACATTGCCGAATTCAGCCTCGAGCCGAAGCCGGAGGCGACCGAATCGGTCTTCGAAAAGCTTCGCGCCGCGGGAGTTAACTCGCCGTATCTCTTGGTCAATGCCGGCGCGGGCTGGGCGACGAAGCGCTGGCCCCCACCATCTTTCGCCGAGATGCTCAAGGGGCTACACGGCCGCGGCGTAATGCCGGTGCTGATCGGGGGCGGCGACGCCCCCGCCCGGGAGGCGGCCTCGGCGGTCGAGCACTATTGCCGCACCGTCGGCGCCGGGTTGCCTGCCTCACTGCTCGGCCAAACCTCCGTTGCCGAGCTCATCGCGTTGATCGCCGGGGCGAGGGCGCACGTCGGCGGCGACACCGGCAGCACGCATATCGCCGCCGCCTTGGGCATCCCTGCGATCGGGCTCTACTCCATCACGCGACCGGAGCGGTGCTGTCCCTACGGTCAGATACAGCGCGTTCACTACGATCCGGCCGGGCTGGACCGCATACAACCCAGAGACGTGCTGAGCACGGTCCTGCGGGCCCTCGCCGCATGAAGGCCTTCGATCCCAACCCTAAGCTGCGCTGGCTCTTCTGCATGACGCATCCGGACGACGAAATCTCGGTCTGCGCCTGGATCAAGCGGCTCACCGTAGCCGGTGTTCATGTCTCGATGTGCTGGACGCACACTCTGCCCAAGCGAGAGGCCGAAGCGCGCCGGGTCGCAAGCATGTTAGGGGTCAAGAATGACGACCTCTTCTTTCTTCACGCGCCGGACGGAAGAATTTGCGATCACCTCGCCGAGCTGCTGCCCGCCATGCGAGAGGTGGTGAACCGATCCCGGCCGGATCGGATCGTCTGCGGGGCGTTCGAGCAAGGGCACCTCGACCACGACTCCACCAACTGGCTCGTACACCGCGCCTTCGATGGGCCGGTCTTTGAGGTGCCGTTCTATCACTGCTATCACACGCGACTCCAGAACATGAACCGGTTCGCGCACCGAACCGGAGGCGAAACCCTTCGATTGACCAAGGAGGAGGCGCGATTCAAGCGTCATATAGCGCGCCAGTTCCCATCGCAGAACATCTGGACGGTCCTCCTGTGGCACGAGGTTTGGCAGGCGGTGCGCCTGCGACCGGCGCGGCTGTCGACCCGCGAGGTCATGCGTTTGCAGACGCACACCGACTTTTCAATCCCGAATTTGCCGCCGAGGCTTCGAGAGAAGGTGCTCAAAACCAGGGCCTGGCGGCGGTGGGTCGACGCGGTTTGCTCAGCAGAGTCCGCGGCCGGCGTCCTGACTGGGACGAAGGGCCGCGACAAGTAAGATAGCCTCCATGGCCAACCCGCTCGTCGGCATCGTGATGGGGAGCAAGAGCGACCACCCCACGCTCCAGCCGGCAGAGGTGATGCTCGCCAAGTTCGGAGTGCCATTCGAAACCCGCGTGGTCAGCGCCCACCGCACTCCGGACGCGATGGTCAGCTATGCGCGTGAAGCAGAGGGGCGGGAGCTGAAGGTCATCATAGCCGCGGCCGGCGGCGCGGCCCACCTGCCGGGGATGATCGCCTCGATGACGGTGCTGCCCGTGGTCGGCGTGCCGGTGCAAACCCGGGCGCTGAGCGGGGTGGACTCGCTGCACTCGATCGTCCAGATGCCGGCGGGCGTGCCGGTCGCGACGGTGGGAATCGATAACGGCGCCAACGCAGCGCTCCTGGCGGTCCGGATTCTCGCGACGTCCAAGCCGGAGCTGGCTGCGAAGCTGCACGACTACTTCGAGGAGATGAAGGCAGCCGTCGCCAAAATGAATGAGGAAATCGGGGATCGGGGATCGGGGATCGGGGATCCGATTCCATAGAGCTTTTCAGCAATCGACCTCAGGTAGTTGGTGTACGCTTCCAGCATGCCCTTGATGCTGGCCCTCCTCTTGGGGGCTCAGGCGGCTTCCGCCCCGTTCTGGCAGCTCTCCGACGTAATCGCCATCAGCGGCGTCACCCGCGGCGGCCGGGTTCCCTTCCCGCAAGATGACGTGCTGGCGGGGCTCGTCGAAAAGGGGGATCAGACTGTTTTTCACGCCGGCGATACGATCACGAGCCCCAACGGGACCGTTCACAAGTGGGTTGCCAACAAGGCAAACGACAAGGGCGTGCTCAACCAGCCGCAAGCCGGCTATGTCCAGGCGATCGTTCACTCCGATACTGAGCGTCCTGCCGTTCTAACTGTAACCGGTGACGGCATGCTGTATTGGAACGGCGCCGCCCGGCCGGGCGATGTCTACGGCTACGGCTATCTCTCGCTGCCGGTTCTCATGCACCCGGGCGACAACACCCTGCTCATCGCGAGCGGAAGAGGCGGCCTGACCGCCAGGCTCGAGCAACCGAGAGCCTCGCACCAGTTGAATCTCGGCGACCCCACTTTGCCGGATGTCTTGACGAGCGACCGGGGCGAGCTGTGGGGGTCGGTTGTCGTGCTGAACAACGCGGAGTCGCCCGCAACCACGCTCACGATGCGTGCGAATATCGGCGACCATTCGCTCGAAACAAAACTGCCCGAGATTGCACCCTACACCCTTCGCAAGGTGCCATTTCGCTTTCCGGTAGTTCCCGGAGAGCCCGGCTCGACGCAACGCGTGCATCTCGTTCTGGCGGACGGCGGTGAAGAGGATGAGGGGACGCTCGACGTCAATGTTGTTGCCCCGCTGACTACGCACAAACGCACCTTTATCAGCCATATCGACGGCAGCTTGCAGTACTACGCAGTGGTTCCGGCGCTCAATCCATCAAAGTCGAACGCGTTGGTGCTCACATTGCATGGCGCATCCGTCGAGGCGATCGGACAGGCGCGTGCCTACAAGGCGAAGGATTGGTGCACGATCGTGGCGCCGACGAACCGAAGGCCTTACGGCTTCGACTGGGAGGACATCGGTCGACTCGACGCGCTCGAGGTACTTGAAATCGCCAAGAAAGCGTATCCGCACGATCCGCGGAGGGTGGTGTTGACCGGGCACTCGATGGGTGGGCATGGAACCTGGAGCATCGGAACCCTCTACCCAAACCTCTTTGCGGCGATCGCGCCGAGCGCCGGCTGGGTGTCGTTCCAGTCGTACGCGGGCGGATTCCGATCCGCGAACCCAACGCCGATAGAGAAGCTGTTCCTAGATGCAGCCGCGCCGAGCGACACGTTGGGCCGGGTTCGCAACACCTTGGAGTACAAGACCTACATCCTCCACGGTGACGCCGACGACAACGTACCGGTGACCGAGGCGCGCACGATGCGGAAGGCGCTGACGGATATCGGCGCGGATTTCGTGTATCACGAACAGCCTGGCGCCGGCCACTGGTGGGGGAATGAGTGCGTCGACTGGCCCCCGCTCTTCGATCTCTTAAAGGCTGCGCGGCTCAAGGACGAGGATGACCCGTCCCCGATCGACTTCACGACCCCGAACCCCCAGGTCAGCAGCACCCTCAGGTGGGTGACGATTGTGCGGCAGGAGCATGCGGGGTTGAGTTCAGTTCACGCCGAGGTGGAAGGCGGACTGCTCCGCATTAGGACCGAAAATGTCGCGTCATTGGAAGTGCGGAGGCCTCGTGGACGAGTTGCTGGAGCTATCATCGACCGAGGGTTGGTAGGAGTCAAGGCAAAGGGCTGGCCGCTTCGGCTTGACCACATCGAGCTAAGATCCTCCTTCTTCGATCACTCTCCATCCTGGCGCTGGAGTCCGGGTACCGGTCGTCTGGTCGAGAAGAACCCTGGTCGCTACGGCGGGTTCAAACAGGCCTTCCAGCACAACATGGTATTCGTCGTCGGCACCCACGGAGACGAGGCCAACAAGCTGATGGGCTTTGCGCGTTACCTGGCGGAGAGCCTTTACTACCGGGGTAACGGCGCGGTCGATGTCTGGACTGACGACGACTACATGGCGCGCCGAAAGCACGATCGGTCACTCCGCGACCGGAACGTCATTTTGTTTGGGAATTTGGACGACAATACGGCCTGGCGGAATTTGATGCCTGGCTGCGAGGTAAGGGTCCGAGGCGCCGCGGTCTACGCCCCCACCTTTGCGGACAAGGTCGGCTCCAGCGCATTGATCACCTTCCCATTGCCAGGCTCCAATACCGCCATGATCGGTGCGTTCGGTGTCTCACAACCGGCCGGAGTCGACGTTTTGGAACGACTCCCTATCCTGCCCAGCGGAGGCGCCTATCCTGATTGGACGGTTTTCGATCCGAGGGAGGAACCAGGCCACGGCATCAAGAGTGTGGTCCTCGCCGGCAACTTCGGTCCCGATTGGAGTCTAAAGATTGAGCTTCCATGACCCGTTCGCCCATCATCGTTGAGGAGGTGCCGTTCGGACCTTGCAAGCCGCAAATCGGCGTCTCCGCAGTTGGTGTGGCAAGGCGGACGGCCCATACCGTTCACGCAAATTGCCCCGGTGGCGGACGGGGACGTCCGCCCTCCTTTCCGGCTTCTGGATCACCATGCTTCTAACCACCCTGATTCTCCTCACTTCGTCTGTTCAGGCACGTTCCGCCAACTCCAACCCGAAGCCGTTCGAGCTCACGATCGATAACATCATGCGGGGGCCCGAGTTGATCGGCCAGGAACCGCGTGGCATCCGGTGGTCAAGCGACGGCGCCACACTCCTCTTCACTTGGAGGGCACCATCCGACAACGGCAGCAAGACCTACGAGGTCAACGCGGATGGATCGCACATGGGGCCGGCGCCCGAGGGCGATCAATTCCTGTTGCGCCAGGAAGTTCCTTCTCCCGGAGGGGGCGAGGCCGCCTACCTGGCGGGCAACGACGTGATGCTCCGCACTGCCGGCGGGACGATCCGTAAGGTGACCAAGGAGGACGAAGAGCGGCGCGACCTGACGTGGATGGCGGACGGGAAGCACATCGCCTTCACCTCCGGCAACTCGGAGGTCCTCCTCGCCCTCGACTCGGGCGAGGAGACCGAGCTTTGCCGGGTCACGCCCGGCCAGGGCGGGGCACCGCCCGCACAAGGCGGCACTACCACCGCGGAGGAGACTCCTAGCCGAAAGGCGCTCGCCGCCGAACAGGCTGAGCTTTTCCCGGGTGCGGGACAGCGTCGGGGTTTCCCCGGCGGCGCAGGTGGATTCAACGGCCGAAGCGGGCGGCGCAATGGAGGCAATGGCAGCGCACCCACAGGCGCCCCTAACCTGCAACTCAAGGAGAACCAGCGGGCTCTGAACTTCCAGGCATCCCCGGATGCTTCCCACACGGCCGTGCCTGTGTTTGAGACAACGGGCGACTCAAAGAACACGGTCGTCCCCAACTACATCACCGCGAGCGGCTACACCGAGGACATCAACAGCTACCCCAAGGTCGGGGACGTGCACTTCCGCTCCACGCTGGCGGTGACGTCAAAGGATGGCAAGGCGGTCTGGATGATTCCACCGGACGCGGTGGGCAAGCGCGACTTCTCGGTGCGCCAATCCCAGTGGGCGGGGGACGGCAAGACGCTGACCGCCATCGTCGAGACGGTCGATCACAAGGACCGATGGCTGGTCAAGATCGCCCCCGATAGCGGCGACAGCACCGTACTGTTCGCAGACCACTGCGACGCGTGGCTCGGTGGGCCCGGAGGCGGAACGCTGGGCTGGCTGCCGGACAAGACCCACGTCTTTTTCGAGAGTGAGAAGGACGGCTGGGCGCACCTTTACACGGTCGACGTAACGACCGGCGAGACCAAGCAACTCACGAGCGGATCGTTCGAGGTCTCGGGTGTCCATCTGAGCAAGGATGGCAAGACGTTTTACTTCGTCTCCAGCGAAGGCAGCCCCTTCCGGCGACACCTGGATTCCGTTCCGATTGGAGGGGGCCCGCGCACTCGCCTCCTTCCAGTCAAGCCGGACGAGAGCTTGAACGGCAACACGCCGATCTACTTCTCGCCCGACGAGAGCCACGTCGCCTACCTGCGCTCATGGGTGAATCATCCGCCGGAGCTCTTCGTCGCCAAGCTCGGCGCGAACTCCTCGGAGACAAAGGTGACGGAGTCCCCATCGGCCGAGTGGAGCTCCTTCTCCTGGGTTAAGCCGGAGCTGGTCGAGGTCCCGGCCAGCGATGGAACCAAGGTGCCGGGCCACTTCTACAAGCCGCTCCACGCCCGGCGCGGAGGACCGGCGGTCATCTTCGTGCATGGTGCGGGCTACCTTCAGAACGTCCACGACTGGTGGAAGGGCTCCTACTACCTGGAGTACATGTTCCATCACGTCCTCGCCGAGCACGGCGTCGCAGTGCTCGATCTCGACTACCGCGCTTCCGCCGGCTATGGCCGGGACTGGCGCACGGCGGTGTACCGCTTCATGGGCGGCCGGGACCTCGACGACCAAGTCGACGGCGCCGCGTGGTTGGTGAAGCAAAAGGGCGTCGATCCGAAGCGAATCGGTATCTACGGCGGCAGCTACGGCGGCTTCATCACGCTCATGGCGATGTTCACCAAGCCCGGAGTGTTCGCGGCCGGCGCCGCGCTCCGTCCGGTGAGCGACTGGGCGAACTACAACGACGGCTATACGTCCGACATCTTGAACCTGCCGCAGGACGACAAGGAAGCCTATCGGCGGAGCTCGCCGATCTTCCACGCCGAGGGCCTAACCGGAAAGCTGCTGATATGCCATGGCGTCGTGGATACCAACGTGCACTACCAAGACACGGTTCGGCTGGTGCAGAGGCTGATCGACCTGCGTAAGGAGAACTGGTCGGTGGCGTTCTATCCGATGGAGGATCACACGTTCGCCCGTCAGACCAGTTGGGCCG
>DATGIR010000128.1:0-8581 GCA_035295605.1 Fimbriimonadaceae bacterium
GACGTAATAATCCGCCTCGCAGGAGCTGCAAACGTGGGTTCCACAGCCCGGGTCGAGCCCGGCCGCGACCCGCGCCCACTCCTCCGGGTAGAGCCGTGAGGGGCTGCCGACCCCCGGCTTTGGGTCGATCTGCTGCCATTGCCCGTCGGGCAGCAGGTCGAATTGCGCCTGGCAGCCGTCGCAAACCTGCACTTCGGTTGAGCGCTTGGAGTCTGCGCTCCACTCGGCCCAGGTTTGCGTTCGGCCCACGAGGTCCGGCTGGCTTCCGGCCTCGGCGAGGATGACCTGCCCCTCGTGCTCGGCGAAATGCGCCCCGCACCCCCCGCACGCATACACAAAGTCCTTGCTCAAGAGCTTGGCGCGACGCCGCGCGAGGATCCCCTTGTCGCAGAGCGGGCAGATGGCCCGAGGCTCGACGTTCGGCGTTTTGCGAAGCACCCCGAGGCGGCACGCCGCGCACCGCGTGAGCGGGATGTTTCGCGGCTTGAGGGCACCGTGATCGCACACCGGGCATCGACCCCGCGGCAAGGGCGATGCGATGTGGAGCACGTCGCCGCACGCCGGGCACTCCCGTCGGCCGAAGTGGAGGTGCTGGAGCCCGGCGAGCTTCGCGTCGATCGCGTCAAGCTTGGAGACTTCGACCGCCTCCGGCTGCGCCTCGAAGAGGGCTTTGAACTCGGCGACCGATTGCGGCCGCTCGGCGTAGTGCAGGGCCAAGCCGCTCTCGATCGCTTGGGCCACGACCGGCTCGACCTCCGGCCGAAGGTGGCCGAGGGAGGGCAGGGCGAGGCCGTTCAGGCGGTCGGTCGCGGCGGGCGGCGGGGAACCGGCGAGGAGGGTGTAAAGGAGGGCGGCGAGGCCGTAGATATCCGTCGCCGGGCCGCGTTTGGCGTGTTCGCTGAGCTGCTCGAGGGGCGCAAAGCCGGGGGTGTAGAGGACGGTTTGATGCTCGGTCATGTCGGCGTGCCACTCGCGGGCCGAGCCGAAGTCGATGAGCATCGCATCGCCGTTCTGGCGGAGCAAGACGTTGGCGGGCTTGATGTCCCGGTGGAGGATGCCGCGCCGGTGGACCGCTTCCAGCGTCTCCATGAGCTGGAAGGCGATATCCAGGGCGCCGTCGACGGCCATTCGCCCGCCCTTCTTGAGCACGTCGTCCAGCGGTTCCGCGTCCGGGAAATAGTCGGTAACGAAGTACGCCGAGCCGGCCTCGGTGCCGTGCGTGCGCACGTTCACAACGCCCCGAATGTTGAGCCGGGCCAGCAGCTTGGCCTCGTCCAGAAAGGCCCTCCGCAGACGGTAGGCGAGGGCGGCGCCGAGGGGATCCAGGTCCAAGAGCCCGCTCGCTTCGCGAACGGCGCCGTCCGGGGCGAGCTCTTTGACCACCACACGGTCGCCGCGGGAGCGGTCGTGGGCCAGATAGGCGGTGCCGAATCCGCCGCGACCGAGGACGGATTCGATTTCGAACCGTCCGCCGAGCACGGTGCCGGCGGGAAGCGGAGTAGGAGCGCTCGCCATGGCTACGAAATCCACTCCATGTTGCTTGAAATGACCGCCCAGTGCTCGCCGAACTTCCGCACGATCAGCTTGTATCCGGTGCCGTTGAGCCCCGCGTAGGTGGTCGAGATTCGGACCGTCCGGTCGCCGTTCGGTGCGGGCTTTGGCTCCAGAGTGACCGTTACGTACGCCGGCCCCAGCCCAAATAACTCGGCCTTGCCTCCGGGCACGATATAGCCGCCTTGCGCCGAGAGCTTCTGCGGCTTACACCCCGAGAAGTCCACGAAGAAGAGGTTCGGATGCTCGGTGAACTTGTAGCGCGCCTCGAACGCGGCACGCACGGCGAGGTCGTCGTCCGACAGCGCTCGCTCGGGGAAGAGGGGATCGCGGTCGTGAAGGTCGTCGATCCCGTCTCCGTCGGAGTCCCGCTTGTCGGGGTCGGTACCGAGCCGCGCCTCCTCGAGATCGGTTAGGCCGTCCCCGTCCGCATCCGCCGCGAGCTTCGGTTTGTCGACGAAGCGCTTGATCCAGCCGCCGTTTAGGACTTCGCGAATCTCCGCTTGCGCCTTCTTCCGTGCGGCGTCGTCACCTCGATACTCCGCGCTGGCGACGAAGCCGGTGAAGAGGGGATGGCGCCACCTGCCGTCCTTCCACTCGACCGTGTAGAGGTCCGCGTAGCAGCCGAGCACCGACGACTCCACCAAGCCGTAACGACGACCGTCCGGCAGCGTGCGGGCGGCGACGAGCGAGGATTCGCCGCGCTCACGGTGATCTCCCTTCGGGGGGTCCGCCGGCAGCTTTTCGAGCTCCATTCGCTCCTCGAGCGGCGCGATACCGGTGCCGAAGTCCTGATGCGCGAGCACGGCGGTCAGACCCGCCTCGCCCCCCGAGCGCGCCAGATTCACGTACGCCTCCTGGCGTAACTCCGGCGGAGCGTTCGGGTCGTTCAAGGCGGAGATGAGATAGTTCACGGCCTCCGGTTCCGGCGATGACGTCAGCCCCTCCATCGCCACGGAAAGGTCGCCTCTCTCGCCCTTCTGATCGGAAAACGCCGCCTTCACGAGCTTGACGAACAACGGGGTCGTCAGCTTGAAGTCCCCCTTCTCGGCAAGAATTCCCAGCATCGCGTCGCGGCCCATGTTGTTTGGGTTGAGGGTTGCGATGGCGTCGAGGAATCGGGCTGAGTCGGAGGGCTCGGCGGTCTTGAGAAGCAGCCTCGCGATCTCTTGAACGGCGCTGTACCAACTGCCGCCCTCCAGCCCGAGACGTGGTTTCTCGTTCTCCCGCGCGGCGACGACCAACTCGTCGAAGAGCGCGTCGAACGCGTCCCGACCGAGCTTTGCCATGTCGCGCTTCTGGTCCGTGGTCAGCCGGATCCAGTCTCGGGCCAGGCGTCGCGCATAGGCCTTTCGCGCGGCGAGTTCCGTGGGAAGCGTTGGCGGATTGCCGTGCTTGAGGCCGAACAGTGAGAGCCGCTCCTCCTCCCGGTGCTCCTTGTGGTCGGTGGGATAGAAGTCACCCAGCACGATCGCACGTCCATTCGCGTAGATAGGGGCGCCGAAATCGGCGACCGGATACGACCAGATGGGTTTGCCCACAAGGTCGAAGGCGAGGACCGTGTTCTGGGTTCGAGCGAGAATGTGTTTGGCCGCGCTCGGGCTTTCGCTCAAGTCCGAGATGACCGGCTCGGAAAGCTTGGTTCGAGCCCTAACACTCCCGTCCTTAAGCGAGACGGTAGCGAGCGTCGCGTCGTCGAGCGCCAAAAGCGCCCGGCTCCCTTCGATGCGCCCGCTGTAGACCCGGTCCAGGGCGGGGTTGGACCAACGCCGCCGCCCCGTGCGCACGTCGAGCGCGACGAGCGGCGACTTCGGGGCGGCGAACAGGGCTACCGAGTCGTTTGCATCGAGCAGCTGGTAGTGCCGGGAGGCGGGCGACCAGGTCCACGCAACCGACCCGTCTTTGCCCTTCAGAGCGATCGCCTTGCCGTTGGCTACCGCGTTGATGAGTACATCCCCCGCGGCGACGAAGCGCTCGAAGCCCCAAGTGTTCCGATCGCTGAAGAACGCGAGCTTCTTCGACCAGCGAATGCGGTGACGCTGAAGATCTACGCCGGTGAATTGGTCCGGGGGGAACTTTACACAGGCGAAGTTTCGGCCAACCGCCATCGACGGATACTGGCCCTTGAGCTTCACGCTCCAGAGCGTTCGGCCGTCGTTCGGGTCGACGGCACGGAGTTCCGGGTAGTGGTAGGCACCGGGGCGCCCCTCCCCGTTCCCGCCGTCGAGGGCGACGTAGACCTTGCCGTCGCGGAACTCGACGCGGCATCCGCCGCTCCATTTGAACTCCTTCCGCCAGACGTTCTTTCCTGTGAGAGGGTTGATTTGGGAGTAGTGGCCGTATCCTCCCGCGAACAGTGCCGTCAGGGAGGTCGTAAAAGAGTCGGAGGCGTTGACGAAGTCGCCCCTCCCTTCCCAGGCCTTGACGAACGGCGGCTGGATGAGGCTTTGACCCAGGCCAAGAACGAACGCCGCCCACACCATGGCCTATTCTAGTAACTGCGCGATGTTCTTGCTGCCCCTTCTTCTGGCGCCCGTGTACCGTTTTCCCGTCGACAAGCCGGTGACGTACCAGGCCGACATGCGATTCGAGGGCTTTCTTCCGATCATGGGGATCGGGGAGGGGAAGGCGACGGTTCACGGGACGTTCGAGGTCGCCGGTAAGAACGAGGGCGCCGCGTCGGTCAAGCTGACCGGGTTCGAGGTCACCTTCAACGGCGCCAAGGTTCCGATCGACCTCGACAAAGCCCAGGAGTACGTGCCCGGCGGCACGTTCACCTACGCCCCCAACGGGGTGGTCTCGAAGTGGGACTCGCCCGGGGTGACGGCGCCGATCCGGATACCGGGGCTCGACCTACGCCATTTGCCGGAGGTGCTCTTCCTGCCCGTCGCGTTCCCGGAGGCGGGAGTGGAGGTGGGGAAGAGCTTCATGACGATGGCGACCCTTTCCGGGGGCACCGCCGACTACAAAGTCACCCCGACCGTGGTCGACGGGGAGACGGTCACGGTCTCGCTGAAGCTGCACCAGAGCTACAGCGGTTTCGAAGACTCCGCAAACCAGGTGGTTTCGGAGAAGGACGCGGAGGCGAAGGTTTCAACCGAGGTCGAGGGGAGCGGGTCCGGAGTGTTTTCCATGAAGCTGGGGCGGTTTACGAAGTTCACGGTCGACGACGTGGCGACGACGCAGGCGACGGATCTGGAGTCCAAGAAGACGACGACGCGGAAGCTGTCCCGGCACATGGACGTGACGTCCTAGGAGCGCGGGTGCTTGGGGGCGCGGGTGCCCTCATCCGCGCTCCCAGGTATAATCCAACCTCATTTCACACGGGCCGCGCGGCGGGGCCAGGTCCCCGGCATGACCGGGGTGCACCGCACCAAACGCCGAGCCCGGCGGAACAACCTGGAGGAAATATGGCTCAGCTCAGCATGAAGGAGCTGCTGGAGTCCGGTGTGCACTTTGGCCACCAGACCCGGCGGTGGAACCCGAAGATGAAGCGCTACATCTATGGCGCGCGCAACGGGATCTACATCATCGATCTTCACCAAACGATCAAGCTCTTCGAAGACGCCCTCAACTACGTCAAGAAGGTCGTCGAAGACGGGGGCAGCGTGCTCTTCGTCGGCACCAAGAAGCAGGCGCAAGCCGCGATCAAAGAGGCCGCCCAGCGGTCCGGCCAATACTTCATCTCCGAGCGCTGGCTCGGCGGCACCCTCACCAACTGGAAGACCATCCAGCTGCGCGTGACCCGCCTCAAAGAGCTCGACCGGATGGAAACGGAGGGGTACTTCGACCGACTGCCCAAGAAGGAGGCCCTCGACCGGCGCAAGGAGCGCGAAGAGCTCAACCGGTTCCTGGAAGGGATCCGGAACATGAGCGCGCTCCCGACGATCATGTTCGTGGTCGACCTCAACAAGGAGATCATCGCGGTCCGGGAGGCCCGCAAGCTTGGCATCCCGATCGTGGCGGTGGTCGACACCAACTGCGATCCGGACCTCGCCGATGTGGTCATCCCCGGCAACGACGACGCGATCCGCGCGATTCGCCTCGTGACCCAGAAGGTCAGCGAGACGATCATCGAGGCGCGGCCGCTGGACGAGGCTCTCACCGAAGGCACCCTCACGCCCGAAGGCGAGCCGGAGGACGACGGCGGCAACATCCCGTTCGGCGCGGTCGAGGAAGAGTTGTTGCGGGCGTTCGGCGGCGAGGAAATGGACTGAGCATGGCCAAGTACTCAGGAGCCGACGTGATGCGCCTCCGGGGCGAGACGGACGCACCCGTCATGGAGTGTAAGCAAGCCTTGGAAGAAGCGGACGGCGATTTCGAGCGCGCTAAACAGTTGCTGCGCGAAAAGGGCAAAGCGGCGGCCGCCAAGCGCGCCGATCGGTCCACCGCAGAGGGCGGCGTCGCCATTTCAGCCTCGGCGGACGGCAAGACCGTGGGCGGCGTGGTACTCGAGTGCGAGACCGACTTCGTGGCGAACACCGACGAGTTCATCGCGCTCGCGCAGACCATCGCTGATGCGTACCGCGATAATGGGGTCGGGAACGATCCGTTGGCGGTGACCTCGGGCGGAAAGACGGTGAAGGAGCTGACCGAGGAAGCGGTCGGCAAGATCCGCGAAAACATCCGAGTCGCCAAGGCGATCCAGCTCAAGACGAGCGGCGCGATCGAGACCTACGTGCACCACGACCGCACGAAAGGCGCGGTCGTGGTGTTCGACGGACCGGGCGGTGAGGCGGCACGAAAGGTGGCGATCCAGGTCGTCTCGGCGCCGCCGGACGTGGTCTCAAAGGATCAGCTCTCGCAAGATGTGCTGGACCGCGAGTTCGAGACCGAGAAGCAGCGCGCGATCAACGAGGGCAAGCCCGAAAACATTGCCGAGAACATCGCCCGCGGCCGCGTGAACAAGGAGTTCGTGAAGTCGAAGGTGTTGCTCGAGCAGCCGCTCTATCTCGATCCGGCCAAGACGGTCGGGCAGTATCTTCAGGAGATCAAGGCGGGAAGCGTCACGGAGTTCGTCTATCTGGCGGTCGGCGCGCACAGCTGATGCGCAATTGTGCGAACGCATAAAAGCGTATTTGTGGCTGGTGGCTCGTGTCGTGTAGTGTGTGGCACCGGCTTTAGCCGGTGTTGAATGGCGTGTGTCGTGTGCCGCGTGTGGCACCGGCTTTAGTCGGTGATCGAGCAGCGCGTCGGCGCCCTCACCCCGCTGCGCGGACCTCTCCCGGGGGGAGAGGAGATTAGCTTTCCGGGCTGGCGCCCTTTTCCTCTAAGCGCCGGCGGGCGGCCAAATAGACACGCGCTTCGTCCTCGTTAAAAATCTTCGCGATCTGCTGGGGCGAAAGTCCCGGCACCGGACCGGGTCCTGCCCGATATGTGAATGTGCGTGTCGCCCGCTTGGGCGCCTCTTCGGCCGCCGGCCATCCTTCGCCGGCAAGGCCTTGGCTTACACATTCGGTTATAAGCTCCCGCAATTTGATGCCTCGCAGGGCTGCCGAGGCCTTCGCCTGGCGGAATAGATCGTCGGGCAGATCGATCGTGGTTCGCATGAATATGTTTTTACACGATGCTAGGTATTTTTGGCTACCCATTGCAGAGTGGAGGATGGAGGTTGCAGAGTGGAGGATGGAGGTTGGAGGGTCGAGGATGGAGGTTGGAGGGTCGAGGATGGAGGATGGAGGATGGTGCACGACCCAGAACCCAGAACCCAGAACCTAGAACCCTGGAGCCCACTCCGGTGGGCGAATCGCCGGGCAGTTAGGTAACAATGCGGATATGACACGCCGGCCGTATCAGCGCGTCCTCATCAAGCTGAGCGGCGAAGCCCTCGCCGGCAAAGTCGGGTTCGGCATCGACCCGAGTACCGCCAACTACATCGCCAAGGAGATCGCCGAGGTGCACCGGCTCGGGCGGCAAGTCTCCGTCGTCGTGGGCGGCGGCAACTTCATCCGGGGCGAGGTCTTCTCCGCAGAGGGCGCGATCGATCGAACGGTCGCCGACCAGATGGGCATGCTTGGCACCCTCATGAACGCCCTCGCCCTCCAATCCGCCCTCGAAAACGCCGGCTGTCAAACCCGAGTGCAGAGCGCGATCGCCATCAGCCAGGTCGCCGAGAGCTTCATTCGCCGCCGGGCCATCCGCCACCTCGAAAAGGGAAGGGTGGTCGTGTTCGCCGCCGGCACCGGCAACCCCTACTTCACCACCGACACTGCCGCCGTCCTGCGCGCACTGGAGATCGAGGCCGAGGTGCTGGTCAAGGCCACGAAAGTGGACGGCGTGTACGACAGCGATCCCCGAAAGAACGCCTCCGCCGTCAAGTTCGACACCCTGGGCTTTTCCGAGGCGATCACCAAGCGGCTGGCGGTGATGGATCAAACCGCATTCACGATGTGCCGGGAGCATTCGCTTCCGGTCGTCGTTCTGGATTTCAACGAGCCGGGCGCGCTCGTTCGCGCGGTGAGCGGCGAACGGGTCGGCACCCTCGTAGGAGGCGAATAAATGTCAGTTGACGAGATCATCCAAGACGCCGAGCGCAAAATGAAGGGCGCCGTCGACCATATGGTTCATGACTTCGGAACCTACCGAACCGGACGGGCGAGTCCGGCGGTCCTGGAGCGGGTCCACGTGGAGTATTACGGCACCGAAACGCCGATCAACCAGGTCGCCAACGTCAGCGTGCCCGAACCTCGCCAGCTTCTCATCCAGCCGTACGACAAGTCGATGGTCGGGGTGATCGAGCGCGCGATCCTCAAGAGCGACCTCGGCATCAACCCCGTCAACGACGGCACCGGCATTCGACTCAACTTCCCGCAGATGACCGAAGACCGCCGCAAGGACATGGTCAAGCAGGTCCACGCGCGCGTGGAGCACGCGCGCGTCTCGGTCCGCAACATCCGCCGCGACGCCATCGAGCACTGCAAGGCGATGGAGAAGAAGAAGGAGATCACCGAGGATGCGGTGCGGAGCGCCGAGAGTCGTATCCAGAAGATCACGGACCACGCCATCGAGCACGCCGATAAGCTGGGGAAGG
>DATGIR010000129.1:0-8132 GCA_035295605.1 Fimbriimonadaceae bacterium
AAAGCCGATAGTGGCGAGGAGAATTCGGGCCCCGGCATCGGCGGGATTGGCGCTCAGCCGCTCCTGACAGAGAGCCATGGCCTCCTCGAATCGACCTTCGGCGATCGCGGTTCGGGCGAGATCGTGCGACGCCAAGGCTTAGCCCCCGGCTCCGGCGAGTTCGGGAAACTCCCTAAGTAGGTCGCCGATCCAAGGCGCGTATCGCCGCCACCGCTCCACCGACGTGTTGTAGATCGGTTGGCGAACCTGCCAAACAGAAAGGGTGTCGACCGACCGGGTGTTCCCCTCATGGTGCATCAGCGCATCGTCCCAGGGCAGCCCAAGGAACGCGACGAGCTTTCGCACGATCGGCTCTCGGTCCACGATCATCGCCTCGTAGTCGATCTCGAAGAGCCGGCTCGCGGGCAAGACGGCCCGCCAGTGTGCCATCAACCGCTCGTACTCGCGGTAGTAGTAGGCCATGTCCGCGAAGGCGTGGGCGTACTCGACCACGCTGCGGGTGGTGTAGATCGAAAGGCACGTGTCCAGCGCGTTTCGCCGGGTGTGGACGATGCGGGCGTTGGGCAGGGCGAGGTGGATGAGCCCGGCCCGCATGAAGTTCTGGGGGAGCTTGTCGGTGATGCGAGCCTTTCCCGGCCCCGCCGAGCGCAGGCGGCTCAGGTACCGGTCGAAGTAGGCGTTCATCGCCGCGGTATCGACGCCGGCCGCCGAAGCAAAGCCGGCCGGCTGTTTGTTGAGGAACATCACCTCGCCGGCGGCGCCGACCGCAGGGTGGCTGGAAACCACCTGTTCGACGAGCGTCGTGCCGGAGCGGAGCATCCCGACGACGAAGATCGGCTCCTCAGTGGCGTTGCCGGCCCCAGCGTAGCGCTCGAACAGCGTGGGGGTGAAGGTCTCGATGATCGCGTCGACCTCGGCGGTGAGCTTCGCCCGGTCGAAGGCGCTCGGCCAGATTTGCATCGAGCCGATCCCGTTGGCTTCGTCGAAGTACTGCATCGCCCGGCCATACTCGCGCAAATCGTCGTGCGCTTTGCCGAGCGCGAAGTTGAGGCGGCGCCGATCCATCGGGTCGAGCCCGCGGTTGCGGAGGAGCCCCGCCATCGGGGCAAGGTACGGTCGGTCCTCCTCCTGGAACGTCGTCGAGAACGCGAACTCCTCGTAGAGGGGGACGCTAGCGGGATGGTCGGCGACCGTCTCACGGAAGAGCGCCCGGCCAGCCTCGAACTCACCGAGTTCGACAAGAATCCGACCGAGCATCCGGCGGCTGAACTCAGAGCCAGGATCGAGCTCGATCGACTTGAGCAGTGCTTGCTTGCCGAACTCGGGCCGTCCGTTGAGCCAAAGCCCGCGGCCGAGCTCGGTCAGCTTGGCGGCCGAGCCCGCAAAGTGGCTTAGGGCGCGGTCGACGGCCGCTTCGGCCGCATCGCCATCGGCCAGCAGAACCAAGCCAACGTAGGCGGAGGTTACATCGGGATCGAGGTCGATGGCCCGTCTGAAGGCTTCGGCCGCCTCATCGGGCCGCTGAAGTCGTTTGAGCGCGGTTCCCAGCCCCTCTTGAGCTTCTGCCGAATCCGGGTCGCTGAGGCTCGCGTGCTCGAAGGCGGCGAGGGCCTCGTCGTTCCGCCACTCGTCCAGCAGGCCGTGACCGAGGCCGATCAGGGCCGTCGCCGAGTCGGGCTCGATGGCCAGGACGCGTCGCGAGAGCTCCATCTGCTCGCCGTAGCGCATCATGTCGCGGTAGTACTTGGCGAGGAGCAGCAGCGCCTCGACCGAGTCCGGCGCCGATTCGAGGGCGGCGAGAAGATTGTTCTCGATCAGGTCTGTTCGGCGCAGCTCGAGGCCGATCCTGCCCATGAGGGTGAGCGCCTCGGGATTCTTTGGTTCTGCGGCAAGCACGGTTCGGCACTCACGCGCGGCCTCGTCCAACTGCCCCGCCGCAATGGAAGCGCGGATTTCCGGATAGCCGTCGGCGATCAAGACTTCTCGGGAAGCAGCCGGTCGAGGGTCGACGTGATGTCCTTCAGCTCCGGCACCGTGCTGTTGTAGACGAGCGAGCCATCCTTGTCGATGATGATGATCGTCGGCAGGCCTCGAACGTTGAACTGGTTGCCGACCTGGTCGCCCCGGTCCATGGCGGCGGTGTATCCGAGGGGACTTTTCCGGACATACTCGGCGACGGTCTTAGGGGCCTCATTCGAGACGCCGAGCACCACCAGCCCCCGCGGGCCGTACTTGTCCGAGATACTCCGGATGGATGGTTGAAGCACATGACAGGGTTGGCACCACGTGGCCCAGTAGTCGATCATCACGACCCTGCCCCGCAAGGAGTCGCTGTCATACGTGGTTTTTCCGTCCGGGCTGTAGACCTCGAACGGCTTGATCCGGGAGGAACTGCACCCGAACGATAGAAGTCCAAGCCCGACAAGTGCAACGTATCGCAGTTTCATCAGTCCTTTGCGTCGGGCGAATACAGCCGCCGAATTCAACATCGGCATGGTACCTTGGAGCTTCGTGGCCCTGACCTCCCGCCCCCTGGAAGCCGACCTCCAAGAGGACCCGGAACCGCGCGAACACGCCGGCCGGGTGTTGTGGGCGCTTGCCTGGCCGGCGGTCGCGTTGAACTCGCTCCAGGTTCTCAACACGCTCTTGGACCGCTTCTTCATCGGTCACCTTCCGGAGGCCGCGATCACCGCCCACGGCGCCTCGACAAGCGTGATGTTCCTTCTGTTCACGCTCGCGATTTCGGTCGCGACGGGGACGACTGCGGTCGTCAGCCGGGCATTCGGAGCCGGTAATAGTGCCGAATTTCGCAGGGCATCTCGCGAGGGGCTCAGCCTGGCATTTGCATGCGGCTTACTTGTCGCCGCAGTAGCGGTATTAACGGCCCGAGCCTGTTCGAGTGCGCTCCTTCCCGCGAATGACCACGCGGCTCAGGCCCTGATGGCGCGCTTCCTAACGGTCTACGCCTCGGCACTGCCGCCGATCTTCATCATTCAGGTGCTCGCCGGCAGCCTACGAGGGATCGGGGATACCCGCAGTTCGATGGTCATCTCTGGGCTTCAGATCTTCCTTCACATGGCGCTGAACTGCGTGCTCGTCTTCCCGCACCTCGGACCTATCCCTGGCGCCGGGTTAGGAATGCCCGGTGCGGCACTCGCGCTCTCGATCAGCGCCTGGGTCAGCGCGGTCGTCTACGTGGTCTACACCCGCCAGACGCCGCTCCAGTCGGCCTGGGTGTGGCGCCTTCCGCACCGGGAATGGGCCGTCCGGATCCTCAAGATCGCAGCGCCTCAAGCGCTTATGGCGCTGTTAAGGATTTCCAGCCTGGGCGCGTTTCAGGTCGCGCTCAAGTTCGTGCCGAATGGATCGACCGCGATCGGGGCCATGTCGATTGCGTTCGCCATCGAGTCGATCATGATCATGCCGAGCTTTGGGCTTGCAGCCGCCGCCGGCGCGCTGGTCGGTCAGAGCCTAGGCATGCGGCGCCCGGACCGAGCTGAGCGGCTCGGCTGGACCGCGGGCGCGCACGGCGCCCTCGTGACCGCCCTTCTTGCGATTCCGGTCTTCTTCTTCGCGGGGCCCATGGCCAGCATGTTGCTCGGCGATAAGCGCGAGATGATCGCGACGACGGTCCAACTCCTGCGGCTTCTCGTGTTTACCGAGGTCGGCTTCGCGTATGCGATGATTCTATTCGGCGCCATGCAGGGCGCCGGCGACACTGCTCGCCCAACATGGATCTCGCTTGTTGCACTCTGGGGTGTTCGAGTTCCGCTGGCATACATCCTGGCCCTGCACCCGCACCAACCGCTTCTTAGCCTCGCCGGTCACAGCCTGGGCATCCCCATCGGATTGGGCCTCGGGGCGCTTGGGGCCTGGATCTCGATGGCGATCACCCAGGGAATCCAGGGCGTCATGGCGCTCTTCGTGTACCGCCAGGGCAGTTGGAAGCTCAAGCACGTGTAGCCTGACAATCTGTTCGCCTGTTATCGACTTAATTGGGCGTGAGCCGAACTCCTGCGTTATTATCTCAATAACACATGGAATACGATGTCGCTATCATTGGCGGCGGGCCGGGCGGAAGCACGACCGGCGGAATGCTCCGTAAGTTCGATTCCAACATCCGGGTCGGGATCTTCGAGCGAGAGGTGTTCCCGCGTGACCATATCGGCGAAAGCCTGCTGCCAACGACCTGTGTGGTACTCAACGAGCTCGGGGCATGGGACAAGGTCGAGGCCGCCGACTTCCCGATCAAAATCGGCGGGATCTATCGCTGGGGCAAGTCCAAGGAGCTCTGGGACTTCGACTTCCTCGCCGAGGAGCTGTTCAAGGAAGAACCGCGACCCGGTACGTACGAGGGCCAACGTCGCAGCGTGGCGTTCCAGGTGGACAGGGCGCTCTACGACCAGATCCTCTTGAACCATGCGCGCGATTACGGCTGCGAAGTTCATGAGGGTTGCAAGGTCTCACGGGTGAATCGGGACGGCGATCGGGTTACCGGACTCGAGCTGGAGACAGGCGAAACCGTGACCGCCCGCCACTACGTGGACGCCTCCGGGAATTCGGCCGTGCTGCGCCGGGCCATGGGCGTGAAGACAGACGAGGTCACATCGCTTCAAAACGTCGCGTTTTGGGACTACTGGCAGAACGCGGATTGGGGCGTCAAGATCGGGATCGGGGGCACAAAGATCCAGATTTTGAGCTTGGACTATGGATGGATCTGGTTCATCCCTCTCGGGGCGACACGCACGAGCATCGGCCTGGTGACGCCGGTCAGCTACTTCAAATCGTGCGGGCTCCGACCCGAGGAGCTCTATCGAAAGGCGCTTGGCGAAGAGTCGATCGTCGCGGGCCTGCTCGAGAACGCGACGTGCGAAAGCAAATTCGCGACGACCAAGGATTGGTCATTCGTCTCCGAGCGACAGACCGGCGAGAACTGGTTCTTAGTGGGCGAGAGCGGTGGCTTTGCCGATCCCATCCTCTCCGCCGGACTATCCATCACCCATAGCGCCGGACGCGAGGCCGCGTTCACAATTCTCGAACTCGACCGCGGAAAGCACGATGCGCAATGGCTCAAGGAGCAGTTCGCGCGGCGTCAATCTTCGCGGCTCCGCAACCACATCCGGTTCGCCGATTACTGGTATTCGGCGAATACTCAGTTCAAGGATCTGCAGGAGTTCACGGCGCAGATCGCTTCGGAGAACGGCCTCGACCTATCGCCTCAAAACGCCTGGCGCTGGATTGCGGCCGGCGGCTTCATCGACGAAGACGTGGCGATCGGCACGGGAACCGTGTCGCTCCAACAGATCAAGGTGATGGGGCGCTTCCTCAACGACCTGGAAGCCGATTCCCCCCTCGAGAAAAACAATGTGTTCAAGCTCGACCTAAGCGGCGCGACCTGGATGGACCGCGCCCGGTACGCGGATGGAAAGGTGTTCAGGGATCAGTGCTACGTTCGCGGCGACCGGGTCCTGCCGATCGCGGCGGTCATCGAGCTGCTCGTGAATATCCTGCAGCGCACGTCCACGCTGGACGGAATCATGGGTTCGCTTGAAGCGATCTACCGGGCGCGGTCCAACGACTTCGAATTCATAGCCGGCACGTTGCGCTTCGCGATCGAGGGATTGGAAGCGATGATTTCAGATGGCTGGGTGAAGGCCTCCTACGATCCTTCGCGTCCGCTGGCCCAACTCGGCACCAAGAACGGCCAGGCCGTTGAATTCCGCTGGCACGAAGAGGTGAAGCGGGCGGTGGCGGAGAAGGCCAAGAATTAGTCCCGCCGGGCAAGAAGCTCGACCACCCGCCGCGTTTCCGCCACGTCGTGGGTTCGGATCATGCGCACCCCCGCGGCTTGCGCCACCGCTTGGAAGGCGAGGGCAGCCGGCTGCCTCGCCTCAATGGGCGCCGGTTCAGTCTTGCCCAACAGCCCGCCGAGGGTGGACTTGCGGCTCACGCCTAGAAGAATCGGGTAACCCGTCGCCACGAGCTCAGGAAGATGGGCGAGCAGCGCCATGTTGTGGCGTACGGACTTGCCGAACCCAAACCCGGGGTCGAGCCAGATCCGCTTTCGGGCGACGCCGGCTCCCTCCGCCCGGCGCGCGGCCGCCAGGAGGGCCGCTCGGACCTCCTTCACCACGTCCGCATAGTCCGGATTGAGCTGCATCGTCTCGGGAGTGCCCTTCATGTGCATCAGGCACACGCTCACTTCGGTCGTGGCGAGATAGGGGAGCATCTCGGGATCGCCGAGAGCGCTGACGTCGTTGACCATCCGCGCCCCCGCTCTCACCGCCTGGCGAGCCACCTCCGCCTTGCGCGTGTCGATGGAGACCGGGATGCCGCGCCCGGCAAGAGTTTCGACGACGGGGATCGCACGACGCAACTCCTCCGCGAGCGGCACCGGCTCGGCGCCCGGTCGAGTGGACTCGCCGCCCACATCGATGATGTCGGCGCCCTCGCTCATCATCGCTTCGGCTCTTGCGAGGGCGGCGTCGAGGGTCGCGTACCTACCCCCGTCGCTGAAGGAGTCGGGGGTGACATTGAGGACTCCCATCACCGCTGGGAGGTCGGCGGGGGGCACGAACACGGTCTAAACCACCTTTTCCAACCCAAACCGGTCGTGTAGCACCCGAACTGCCCGGTGCGTGTCGGCTTCCGGCACGAGGACGCTGAGCGAAAACTCGCTGTCGGTGGTTTGGAGCACGTTGATCTGGTTCTGATGCAGAGAGGACAATACGTTCAAGAAGAGTCCGGATTGCTGCATATATTCGTGCCCGATCAGCGACACCATCGTGCACCCCTCGGTGAGGTTGGCGACGATTCGGTGGACTTCGCCGACCCCGCTCAGGAGGGCCGCCTGCGTCTCAACCTTCGGTGACGGCGTATCGCCGATCTGGAAGATGTAGACCATCTTCCCCATCGGCACGACGAGCCCGTCGAAAACATCTTGAACCACCGGATACTGCGACCGAGGGACGGCAAAGCCGGTTCCGGTCGGGCTCAACACCAGCATGAAGAGGCTGATCCCGTAGCGCGCCAGCGTTTCGTAGATTCGCCCCTCGATTTGGGTTCGGTGATCGTCGGCAGCCTCGTGAAGGTCGAACTGGAGATTCACGAGCTTTCCCGTGTGGGTGACGCCGGTAGCCCGGCGGCCTGGGAATGCCTCGCGCGGAACGATTTCGGTTCCCTCGTCATCCGTGAACGTGCTTTTCACCCACAGCGGAATCTTGTAGTGCATCGCGATTTCCGCGGCCCGCGGGTGAACCACCTTCGCGCCGAGGTGGGCGATCTCCGCAACTTCGTCGTAGGTCACCTTACGCAGGGTTGGCGCTTCCTTCACGTAGTCCGGGTCCGCTGTCTTGACGCCATCGACGTCGGTGTAGATTTCGACCGCCTCGGCCCGGAGAGCGGCGCCGAGGGCGGAAGCGGTGGTGTCGGATCCGCCCCGGCCAAGCGTGGTCAGCTCGCCACCCGGCAACCCTTCTTCGGCGACGAAGGTGCCCTGAAAGCCGCAGACGATGGGGACGAATCCCGCCTCCAAGCTCTTTAGAAGGGCGACCGGCTTGATCGTCAGAATGCGCGCGTTACCATACACGCCGTCGGTGCGGATGCCGGCCTGGCCCCCGCGAAATGCCTGTGCCGGCTGGCCCAGAGTTTTGAGGGTGTGGGCGAAGATGACGGCGGAGAGGATTTCGCCGCAAGCGAGCAGCAGGTCCATCTCTCGGGCGTCCGGCTGGACGGCCGGATCGATTTCCCGGAGCATTTGAATCAGGGTGTCGGTCGCGTACGGCTGACCCTTGCGGCCGATGGCGCTGACGACCACGACCGGCATGTAGCCCTGCTCCTTGGCAGAGAGAACGCGCATGGCGCTTGTGAGCCGTGCTTCGGCGGACGCCACGCTGGTCCCGCCGAACTTCATCACCTTGATCCTCATGCCCGCCCCTTCGCGCTTACCTCGACGAGGTTCGCCTCGAGCCGCTTCTTGACCGGGCCCGCATCTTCGGTGTGAACGACGACGAGCATTCGGTCGTGCATGTCGCTGATATGGTCCATCCGCGCGCCGCTCGCGATAACCTCTTGCACCACCCGCGCAATCAGCCCCTCCTCGTCCCGCATGTTCACGGCGTGAACCAGCACGA
>DATGIR010000130.1:0-2608 GCA_035295605.1 Fimbriimonadaceae bacterium
ATCTCAGCGCGCCTCGGACACTCGTCCATCACGATCACGCTCGACCGCTACGGCCACCTGTTCCCCTCGATGGAGGAAGCCCTAGCCGAGTCCCTTGACGCAGCGTTTAGCTCAGGAAGCGTCACCATCCCCCTGATCGCCATCACGCCGTCGTCGGCGTAGCAACTCGTAGACGATCCACAGCAGGGGCGCCGCCACGGGAGCAAGCGTTCTGACCACGTCCACTCAAGCCTCCTAGGAGGTTGAGCGGACTGCTCGATCGACTCGTGGCCCCCTCTGAAATTGAAGCTTGCATGACCGGCTGGCCCGAGACATCCCCGACAGACCGCGATCGTGCCCGGGGAAATGCATCAGTTGTCGCTCACAGGCTAGCGATTGCTTAGTCTCCGCGCCAGCGCCCACCCCAGTCGTTCGGCGCGGTCATGTTGCGTGCCGATTAAGGACTTTCGACCGCTGAATGCCGTAGCGATCCCCGGCGCGCCATGCTGCACCGCACAGCGCCGTTGCCTCTTTTGACGACACCAAAGAGCGCTCGTACATTCGCGTGCATCGCCGGGACCGTCCCGGCGCAGACATGGGAGAGGAGCAAACATGCACTCGGGAAGAGAGTTCGTTCTTCAGGCGGTCGCGATCCTGGCATCCGCGGACGAAACGGCAAAACAAGTTCTTCATAGCGAGCAGGAAGGGGACGAAGCCGACGGGACGGTGCCGTTTTGGTGGGCGTGCCGTTATGGCGAGATCTCGGCGCATCGCCATCGCCTTGAGCGACTCTGCGACAAGCGCCATTGGACGACCAAGCGCTTGGGTGTTGACGTCGTTCGCGAAATCGTCGTTGTCCGTCGCGCTCTGGCTCGCGCTCTTACGAACGAGCCCCGACACCTGGAGGATGTGGACCGAGCGATCCGGTCCGGGATCCACGAGCTTGACCTTGCTCTAGGGGCATGGGGGCTTTGCGCTATCTCGCTTCGCGAGGCGGCATATCTCCAGACGCTGACCGAGTTTGGGATCGCAGCGTGAGCGCCGTCGAGACGGAGCCAAAGCGCAAGTCGCCAGAGGTCCGGCTGGAGCCATTGCGCAAGATCGTGCTGCCTTCGCCCGTACGAATGCCGGGCGCGTTCGCAGAGCAGTTCAAGCCGAGCACCCCGCGCGGCGGCAATGGCGACCTCTCCAAGCGGTCTACGCCAGGAGCGCGACGCATGGTAGAGCGCGTGCCGCCCGACGATAGGTGGTACCTGGTCGCCATTACGTTCTCGCCGGGCGAAACGACGGCCCTGGCCAGTCACATCTCGCGTGGCGGCTACGGCTCCGGAGTCTCGGTGCGCCGTGGCCCGATGCCGAATGAGAACAGGGCTAATGACGGCCGCGAGCCTTGGTGCCTGCTGCTGAAGAGGCAGAAACCAGCTGGTCGTCGAGACCGCTAGCCGAACACAGATAGGGCGGGTAGCCGATGCGGCTGCCCGCCCTAGACGGAGTGATTCCCGCGGAAACCCGCAATGCCCGCTCAAGGGGTATCCTGTTGTCAATTCTGCCAACACGGCCGATATGGCCCCTAGACTGCCGGAGAACCCGCATGAATACGAGATCTCAGTCTGTATCCAAGGTCAGCCCCGCGCCCGACGGATTGTTCGGCCTCCACGAGGGTGACGCGCGCAAACTCGACTACCTGCTCGGCAAGTTTTCGAGCGAGCGCGAGCCGCTTCTCACGTGCACGATCACGTCCCCGCCGTACGGGAATCTGAAGAACTACGGGCATCCGGATCAGGTCGGTTGGGGACAGCCGTACGACGAGTACCTCACCTCGCTGCGCTCCATATTCCGAAACGTTCGGAAGCACACGCGCGACGACGGCAGCCTATGGGTCGTAGTCGACACACTTCGACCTCATAACGAAGAGGGAATCTGGACTCTCGAGCCGCTTCCTTTCCAACTCTCTCAGCAGCTCACCGAGGTCGGATGGTCCCTACGCGACATCATCATCTGGAAAAAGAACAAGACCGTGCCCTGGGCGAGTCCTGGCCGGCTCCGCAACGCCTTCGAGTACGTCATGTTCTTCGTGAAGACGGAGTCGTTCAAATACCGCGTCGACCGACTGCGCGAGACGGATCGTCTAGAGCAGTGGTGGGTGAAGTGGCCGGAGCGCTACAACCCGCTCGGAAAGTTTCCCGAAAACGTCTGGGAGATCCCCATCCAAACGCAGGGCCAGTGGTCGTCGACCTCGATCCAGCACGCCTGCCCGCTCCCGCCGGACCTCGTCGAGCGAATGCTGTTCCTCAGCACCGACCCCGGTGACGTCGTATTCGATCCATTCGCGGGAAGTGGCGTCGTCCTCGCCGAGGCGGAACGACTCGGACGACGGCCGGTCGGAATCGAACTCGTCAAGAAGAACAAGGACATGTACGAGCGGTTCGTGCGGCCGGAGATCACGAAGCGTCGGGGGCGCGACCGCCTCGCAGAACAGCAGGCGCACAACGAGTACCTCTACAACACGATCCTCAAGCTGCGCGTTGTGAAGTACGGGCGGCAGCTCCTTGATGGTGCGGCAAAGGCCGGGCCAGACTCACCCTCGCCGCTGCTCGCGATAGTCACTGCGGACGTCAAGAAGAAGTCA
>DATGIR010000131.1:0-7783 GCA_035295605.1 Fimbriimonadaceae bacterium
TGATCGCGTCCCGCCACTGCGGGGCGCCCATCGCCAGAAGGCTCGCCCGCACCTTCACGTTTGGCTCGGGGAGCCCGCCGGGCTGGCTCACAAGCCGTCCGACGAGGCCGCACGCGGGTCTTAAATGGATCGGCCAGTCGCGAGTGACACCCTCGCCCGAGAAGTTCACCGTCGGTGAAGCGTACGTGTCTACCGCCTCGTCCGGGCACGTCACGAAGAGCTGCTCGTGCGCGTTGTAGGTCAGCGCGATATTCCCGGAGCCGTCGGCGGTGAACTCGTGGCGGGAGCGCAGCTCCGGCGGGCATGCTCCGAGCGGATAGAGTACAAGCCGTTGGCCGGCCGCCGGTTTCCCCTGCGGGTCGAACACATGTACGAGGCACTTCGAGGTCGGCGGCAGCCGCAATTGGAACGCCCCGGCTGCGCCGCGTACGTCCATCTCGACCTGCTCGCCATGCGGCCCGAAGGCAATGAGCCGGGACTCCTCATAAGTACGCGTGATTGGCCGCTTCGGAAAAGAAAAGTGGCCATTGGAATCCGTCGTAACCTTGCCCAGCAGCTGCGTCTCGAACCCTGTCGTGAGGCGCCAGGTCAGGACCACTTCGATTCCGGCAGCCGCTTTTCCCTCGCGGTCGAGAACGAAACCCTCAAGGGGGGCATCCTCCCGGCGCGGCTGGTGCCCGGCACGCCACGGTGACAGGAGCCAAGCCCCGAGCAGCGGGATAAACCACACTGGGATTTGCCGGATCGTCATTGTTCCGCTATGCGCGCCCCTTGCCTTGCCGGGCCTTGCGCACGAAGGTTCGGTTTACGTGATTCAATCTCGAGCAGGCGAATCATCTGGAATCGGTTCGCTGTATTGTTGGCATGCGGAGAATTCGAGGGGTCGCCCTCAGTGTACGACGTTCGGGCTTGCTCGCTCCAGGTAGGCGCTAGTGCAGTTTGACACTGCGCACTGCCCGCGCTGGCTAGGCGCGTAGCGCTGCATATCCTACGTCACCCTTCGACGAGAATCGGTGCAGCCATACGGAGCCGCCCAGAGGTGTACCAGTGGATGCGGCATCCAATCGTATACTTCAACCGTGATAGCCGGTGTCATAGCTTTGGCAGTGGTTGGTCCGTATGGTCAGGCTCGATATGCAGCATCCCTCGTTGGTGAATGGTCGCCATGGTCGATTACCTCCGGGGACACAGTGCGTAACCATCCCGTGCACGCAACCGGGAGGCTAGTTTTCAAGCGCAACGGGACCTTTGCGTCAATTCACAATGGAAGTTGGTTGGGAGACGCTTCGGGCACCTACCAGGTCCGTGGCAATTGGATATCTCTCAAGTACACGCTCCCGGCGACGACCGTAGGAGGGAAGAAGACTCGTCAGAAGTTTGATCCCAAGTTCTACTTGCGGGCCGGGCAAATATGGCAGGACGGCGGTTTGTGTGCCGACGGAAGTTTCATCTACGTGCGCCCGGGGAAGAAACCTAGAATGCCGCATTCATACAAGGACTGGCCGCACTTCCCGGATTTCAGTCCGTAGGCTAGGAATTGCCGTCAACGCCAGGGCTCTGGGGGTTGCACCGGCATCCGATGCTAGGGGTTGCCCGCTCTAGGTGGGCGCACCGTTCTGAATCTCGGAAGTCGCCTATCGACGCGAAGCGGCGCAGCCAAGCAATGCGTGGGTACGGTGCCGGGCGGCGGACATCGGTGGTTTCAGTCGCCCGAGGGCGCTGGTGTAACTTCGAACGCCAGCGAACAAGTCTCGCCAGATTCGACCTCACACGTGTGACGGACGCCGTCGATTTCCAGTGTGTAGCGACCAGGCTGGAGGTTGAGGTCAATCACGCCGTCTGCGCCAGACAATTTTCCGACCGACGTCATGAACTTCTGCGTGCCCTGCTCCCACTTTGCCGATACATATTGGTCGCCGGCCGGCCGATGGGTGATGGAGTTGGTGACAAGGCACCGAACGTGACCCGGCGTGCTGAGTTTAAAGATTGGGATATAGACCATTGCCCCTTCGGGCGCGTCCTCAGACCATACGGAGTCCAGCTTTATGCCGAAGCGCGGGTCGCGAACCCTGACGGAGTAGGGTCCAGGACGAAGTTGGTGAAACTCGAAGTGGCCTGACCTGTCCGTGGTGACGGGCGGGTAAAGGTCGGGTGGCCCGTTCACCAGCTGTGTCAGGACGACGGCGACATTCGGTATGCGCTCGCCGGACTCGGCGGACTCGACGCTGCCGACGATGGTGATCGCTTTCTCCAGCCGAATCTCCTGGTCGAGCGTTTCGGCTTCGGCGGGGAAGTAGACGATTCCATGGTTGTACGAACTGAGCCGCACGTCCGAATTCCGTAGGAAGACACCCTCACGAGGATTTCCGACGAACTCACACACTCCGTTTGCGTCGGTGACGGCGCTGAAGCGTGCGGCAAGCGGGGGCGGGAGGTCCCCAGCCATATAGCTTTGCATCGGTTCGTTCGCCAGTGGTTTGCCGCCCGGATCGAGCAGGTGGACTCGCAGAGTCGCGGCCCGGGGAAGCACCAGCTCTACATCAGAGTTAGGGTTCGGATTCGACACTGCCGTTCCTCGGTTAGGCGCCGTGGCCCAAATACGGTCTCGAATCCACTTCGTTTTGTAGTCGCCAATGTGAGCGATGAAGTGGCCGCCTTTGTCGGACTTGGTCGTTTCGACCACGTCGCATTTGTCCCCCTTGATGTCCCACTGCGTAACATACACGTCCGCGCCGGCCACCGCATTGCCGTGCTCGTCCTGGACCACACCAGACAGAGCCCAAGTCTTGCGCCCTTGGCCCAAAGTCGCGCCGATGGCTGCGAGCATGACAAGGAGGCTTGCTGCTCGAATCACGCGGATTATGAGTCGGCGCCTACGCACGGGTTCATTGTAAGCGGATTTCTTGTAACTCCTAGAGCCGCTCTAGGTAGGCGCATCGCTCTGCATGTCGCGGGTCACCTATCCAAGCGGCGGCGCAAGTCGAAGCGAAGCGACGGCAGGAAGCCCATCCGACCTTGGAAGAACACTCTTTATAATGGAGTCATGAGTCGTCGGATGGTTTGGGTTGCGTCGAGCTTGATATGGGGGATGTACGCGCTGGCGCTTTACCTCCCCGCCGTCAGGATCCTCCCGCACCACACGCTAACCGCATCGGGCGGCGGGACGGAATGGGTGCGCCGCGACGTGGTGCCGATTCGCGTTCTGGAGGACGCGTCGCTAGTTGAGCGTTTGCAGCTAGTCACCTCAGACGTTGCGCTCGTGAACGCCGTGGTTGTGCTTGGTTGGCTCGCATTTTTGTTGCGCCGCCCGCTACTGGTCGTTGGGCTAGCGCTTGTGGGCTTACTTTACGGGCTGTGGGGAGTGACGATATTTGGCGCCCACCAGATTGGCTGGGGATATTGGCTTTGGCTCGCGAGCGTCATGACGATGCTTGTTGCGGGCATATTTCAGGCGACCGCGGGGCAGCAGCGGGATTGTGTGAATGGCCGTCGACGGCTAGTGTAGGCGCCGGGGGTGTCCTAACGGTCCGGCGCCGAAGTTCCTGCGAGGGCGTTCAGAAGCGGCGCCGCCGTACTGAGCCGCCAAAGGTTCTGCTTGCGCTCGCCGGCGGAGCCAAGCTGAGTGGCCGAGGAATTCGGCGCCATCCAAGAGATTACTTGTTGCCCCAGGGTAGACCCCATCTCTCTGAATAGCGGGACCAATAAGCAGTGCAGAACCTGAAGATGGGGTGGCCATCCGAAACTCGGAACTCCTCCGCGTAGGCGCCGTCGTCCTCGGCGCCAAAAACGGCAATCCGGTCACCCGCCAGGACCAGGGAAACATCATGGGAGCCCATTCCTGATGAGAAGTCGCTGCGCGTCGCCCAAACGTCAGCCCTCCACCGAACTCTCCCAGACTTGTCAACTGAGAACAACTTAAAGGGACGGCCACCACCGTAATAACCGTATGGCGCGAGGAATGTCTGGCCGTCCCTGGCTAGAATTGTCAGGCGCTCTATATCCCAGGCATCGGTTGGCCAGTTCATCGGGAGAGTGTAGGTCTTGCCTTCAGCGAGGATCCTGTATTCAGATTCACCGGTAACCAGGCGAAACTCGTTATCGGTTAGGGTTCTTTCCCATCGCGTACGACCATTGGGGTGCGCGTTGCTAAAGAACGCGTGGTTTTGTCCGGGGAAAAAGTCGGCACATCGAAGTGTTTCGCTCCACCAACCGGGAATCGCGAGATTCGCTTTCCCCGCCATGAAGTGGGCAAAGGCGCGAGTTGGCTTAGGGTCGTAGATCCAGTCGGAACGCCCCCTGATCGCCGGTTTGCGTACGAGCGGCTTTCGGGAAAGCTCCCAACCGGCCTGAAGCGAAATGCCCAGGTCGGGGTCGAGCTTGAGCTCTTTCATTTCGGTCGCGGTAAGGCGCTTGAAGAAAGCCTCATACGCCCGGCCAGCCTGGTCGGTGTCCGTGGCGGCAAGAACACGGTCCCTCAGTCTCGATATTTCGGCGCGCCTTCCGTCGCGCGGCAGCATTTGCGGATGCTTCGCGTGCTCTGCGACAAGGCTCAAGGAAAGAGCCCACACGATGCTCACTGCAGCGATTTACGCGCGTCAAGCCGCGGTAAGAGAACGGCGGCTCGGCACCGACCGGTCGGTTAGGTTCGCACCCTAGGCGCAAGAGATGGTTTGCGCCGGTTGGGGTCCGGCGGTCTCGGCGTACAATGCCGCCATGGTCGCGACGCTGATAATGTTGGCGTTGAACCACCCGGCTGGACCCGGCGCAGTCAAGCCAGGCTGGTATGACGCATCGATCGGTTGGCTGTCGATTCGGCCCCAGCGAGACGCGACCGTCGCCTATTACGATCACCGCTCGCGGTATGCGTTGATCTGCAGTTCCGAGGAGGTCGGCGGCACTTTGACCCTTACGAGGGACCGAGAGGCGATCCGGGACCTTAACGTGGCGCTCCGTGGTTGGAAGATGGATTCGAACGGAGTCCGAGCCCGCCCGGCGGACCTAAGAAGAGTCAGGACGGGCAAAGGCATTCGCATCGGCGATTCCGCAGCCCATGTGCGACGCGTGCTGGGAGAACCAACCAGCATCAATTGGCCACCACACCACAGGGGGCCATTTATTACGTTCAACTACTACGATCGGGGGCGGAAGCTGAATGTAGAGGAGCGTTATCGGTTTCATAATCGCAGGCTAGAAGAAGTCGACTTCGAGTGGGGTTCCGAGCCCGTCCGGACGTCGAGCACAGCGCGGACCTGAGAGGGTGCGTTTTCTGGCTTGCACCTGACGAGGCATTGGGAGTCCCCGGAAAAACCACAGCTTTCGCCCGCCCAGCCCGTGCTGGCCCGGTTCTTGGCGCTACGCGGTCAACGCCGTGAAACGCCTGACTTTCTCCATCATCGCCCTTTCCGCCCTGCTCTCCACGTGCGGCGCCCAGACCTTCGTGACCCCGAACGGTTCCACGATCGGCACCAAACCCGTAAACGCCGAAGCCGACTTCACGGCGGGCAACGGAACCCTCACGATCGACCTCTCGAACCTGCTCGCGGCAAGTGGGGTTCAGGATGTGACTCAGAACCTCTCCGCGATATCCTTCACGTTCAACGGCTCCGGCTTTGGCGCTTCCTCGATCAACTCCTCCTTCGCGACGCTGGCGACCGTAAACAACGGCGGCTCCGTCACCCAGAACGGAACCACGACGTCGGTCGGCTGGGTCCTCTCCGGCGGCGCCGGCACCTACTCGCTCGACGTGCTGAGCGGCTCGGGACACGCCGGTCCGGCGCACACGCTTATCGGCGGCGTGGAAGGCAGCACGACCGCGTATGCATCCGCCAACGGCTCGATCGCCGGAAACGGCCCTCATAACGCATTCGCCCAGGGCGAGGCCGACTGGACGCTCTCCATCGCCGGCGTCACCCCGCAGTCGACGGTCAGCAGCGTCACCTTCCAGTTCGGCACCACCGACGGCTCCAACCTGATCACCGTTCCCGCTCCCGCACCGGAGCCCTTCTCGATCCTCGGCCTCGCGCTTGGATCGGCTCTCCTGCTCCGCCGCCGCGCCGCCAGACGGTAGCTCTGACTTTGCTTGCGGTGAAGTAAAGTGGCGTCGGCGATGACGGGGCCGGCAAAGAACGAGTCGAGGCTACGCAAGAGCGGGGGCCCTATTCAGGTCGCGCTCATGACGGCACTTTGCTGCATGGTCAGTCCGGCCCATTCAAAGCGACACGATCCCCGCGTCCTCCTCGTATCCGCCCCGCCCCCGGGTTCGACCACGTTCGCCGGATCGGAGGACGGCTCGGCTCAGCACCCGTTCAGCACCATCCAGGCGGCCGTGGATAAGGCATCCCCCGGCGACACGGTCCTGGTCCAGAAGGGCGTCTACCGCAACCCGGGTTTCGGACGATCGGAGGCGAATGGCCCGGTCGTGATGATATCCAAGGGGGGTAGTCCGGAGGCCGGCCCGCTGACCTTGAAGGGGGAGGCGGGAGCGGTCATCGAGTTTGACGGAAGCGGCGGGATCCTGGCCGCCCCGGGCGTCTCGTACGTTTCGATTAAGAACTTCGCAATTCAAGGGCCGGCGGCCGGCATCGACGAGAGCCTGGCGCTCAAACACCGCCTAGATAACCCGCCGCTTCCCATGTACAACGGGCAAGGAATCGCGTTCCCGGGACCGTCCCGAAACATCGAGATTTCGAACAACGTGGTCACGAACGCTTGCAGCTCCGGCATTCGAGTGAACCAAGGGGATTACATCAAAATCCTGGGAAACCAGGTCTCCAACTGCACGCTTTGGACCTCGACGGCTTCGAGCGCATTGGTCATCGCGGAAGCCACGAACGTGGATGATCGCGACGATGTTAAGATCGAAGTCGTTGCGAACACGGTGTTCGGCAACCGCAACCACTTGGCGTTCTATGCGCCCAACGGCTTCCCCAAGGGGGCAAAGCCTCCGTTCCCTTGGTATGGCACCGCCGAGGCGACGTTCATCATCGACGGATCCGGTGTCTACCTGACCCGCAACAGCCAGTTCTACAAGCGAGGCCGATACCTTTTGGCAGACAACCTGGCGTACGCCAACGGCATCAATGGCCTGGTGGTTCACTACACGGATCGCGTCTCCCTGAGAAACAACACGATCGCGAATAACGGGACCGTGCCTGTTTCGAATCATCGCCAACGGAATAGCGGACTCGCGATCAATCATTCCCAAGATCTCGACATAGTCGACAACCGCGTCCAGGTGAACGTCCCCGGCGACGCGGCGATTCGAATCTTCGGCCAAATCGCGGGGATCACGGCAAGCGGTAACAAATATGCGGGCGGCCGCTCCGACCTGAAGGTCGGCGTCACCCAGGTTCCCCCGTTCTGGTTCGGCCCGCCCGGTCCTCGGAGATAGGCCGCATGCGGCTGAGGCGTCACTATACTTCCGGTATGCGGATCTTCGGGATCCTGCTCGGTGCGGGTGCAGTCGCAATGGCCGGCGGCCAGATGCTCCTCACCCCGATCCAGCCGCACACGTATCCGTCTCCCAGTGGCGCCTTCCGCCTCTGGGTCAACCCCGACGAGCCGTACGGTGACGGTGGCGCCACCTACTCGTTGGCGATCGGCACGACCAAACTCTGGACGAAGCACCTGGCGTTCACCCTCACCGGCGTCAAGGTCGGCGACGACGGTAAGTGGGCGGGGCTATCCACGGGGAATCTCGTCAGGAACCCCAAGCTCCGAGTCGTGCTCGCCGACCGGGCCGGAAATATGCTGCTCGACGAGCTCCACGATCAGCATCCGGGCG
>DATGIR010000132.1:0-4926 GCA_035295605.1 Fimbriimonadaceae bacterium
CCGAACCTCGAGCCCCAGACGTTCACGCAGAAAGGCGAGTATCTGGACCGCGGTCGCCTCCGGGTTCGGATGGCCGGTCAAGTCGGCATACGCGGCGTGCTGGCCGGCGGGTTCTATCGCATCGCAGAAGGTGGACAAGAGGTCGAGCCAGCGCTCTTGTGCCTGGCGGTACGGCTCGGGCGCCCACGCTTCGATGTGCCCATCGCCGGCGAGCATCGTACGGGCCTCGGAAAGCCCCATCCCGACTGCGACGCCGCGGAGTTCGGCCCCCAAGCTCGTATCGAGCACAACCCCCGCGTCGTGGAGGAACCATGTTGGAGGTTGGAGGTTGGAGGTTAGAAGTTGGAGGCGCACCTGAGCATAGAAATGCTCGAGGGAAACGAAAGCAATAACGTGCACAACTGTCTACTATAATACGCCAGGAAAAGCGCATTGCGCAAACTAAAACCGTGTGCGCGCACTACCGCATCGCACAGGGGCTCAAAGAGTTCTTGGCGCTCTTCGCGATCGAGCCCGAAGACGTCCCTCCACCCCCTCCCGGCGCCGAAGAGGGGCTACCGTCCAAGCCGGTTGCTGCGATCGTACACGACCCCTCGACTGGGAAACTCAAGCTCGCCTATCCGCGGTGGGGGCTGGTGCCGGGCTGGATGAACGAAGAGAGCGGGACCAAACTGCTCCACGCCCGTGCGGAGACCATCGCGGAAAAGCCCTCCTACCGCGAAGCCTTCCGTAAGCGCCGCTGCATCTTGCCGATATCCTCCTTTTTCGAGTTCGACAAGACCTCGCGATACCTCGTCTCGATGGAGGATCACGCTTTCATGGGGGTCGCCGGAATCTGGGAGCGGAAGGACCACGCAGTCGAATCGCCCCTCGTCACCTGCGCGATGGTCACCACCGCTTCCAATGAGCTCGTCGGGCAGTATCTGGACCGAATGCCCGCGATTCTCAAGCCGGAGCATTACCACCCCTGGCTGAACCCGTCGACGGTGGAGCGCGAGCTTCACGAGATGCTTCAGACGTTTCCGCCCGAGCACATGCGCTCCGAGTTCGACGGACTCAAAGCCGCGTACGCCCGCGCGGCCGAGTCAAAGCAGCCCGAGCTCTTCGAATAGCTCCTACGCCATAACGACATCGACCAAAGGTTCACCTCGCTCGAATCGGCGCAGGTTTGCGAGGAAGTGCCGCACCATGTGCGAATCTTCGTCCTGGTGCCCGCCCGCGATGTGGGGCGTGATGAAACAGTTCGGTGCGCGCCACAACGGATGGTCGCTCGGCAGCGGCTCGGGATCGGTGACGTCGAGATAGGCCGCGTCGACCTGACCTGACTCTAGCGCGGAGATCAGCGCCGGCTGGTTCACCGTGGTGCCCCGTCCTACGTTATAGAACGCTGCTCCCGGCTTGATCGCCGCGAGAAACTCCGCGTCCACCAAGCCATCGGCTGTGGCGCTCGAGGGAAGCACGTTGACCACGTGATCGGCTTCGGGCAGTAGCCGCAGAACCTCGCCGGCCGGATAGACCGGAATCGCCTCGTCGCCCTTCACATGCTGCCGAACCGCGATGACCCGAAGGTTGAAGGGCGCGAGTAGCTCGACCAAGCGCCGCGCGATCGCGCCGTAACCGAGAATGAGCACCGCATCACCTTCGAGAATCCGGCACCTTCCGCGAAGGCGGTCATAGATCCATTCAGGTCCCTCGGCTTGTGCGGCGAACGCTTCCGAAAGGCGTCGCGCGTGGGCAAGCATCAACGCGAGAAGATGCTGCGCGCAGGGGTCGTCGAACACGCCCGAACTGTTCGTCAGTCGTGCCCCACGCGACGCGATCGCCGCTCTCACGTCCTCCCGGTCGTATCGGGTGTAGCCGGCGCTCGTGAGGTGAACCCATCGAAGGTTCTTCAGTGAGACCACCTGCCCCGGGTCCGGTTGGCCGAAAGCCACGTCGGCCTGGGCGAGCAACTCGCTGGCTCCGCCGACGGAAAGGTTTCCGCCGACCGTTTCCGGCACCACCAGCCGATGGCTCTCGGCGCCGGCTTCGAGCTCGCGCTGAGCCGCGGCGTCGAACTTCGCGTTGCACCAGATGGTGAGTGAACTTGGCATGGACGCGCACAAATGTTAGCCGAGCCCGTCGAATAAACTCTCCGCATGGCGCACGGGGGCGGATGGCGAAGCTAAGGAAGCTCAAGAGCGGTGGCGGCTGGCAAGCAATCCGCTATTCGCTCGTGCAGGCCGGACGGTTCGGGCCCGTCAAGTTCTGGCGTGCCATGCGCTCCAAGAACGCCTGTAAGACCTGCGCGCTTGGGATGGGCGGACAACTCGGGGGCATGGTCAACGAGGCCCGGCGCTTCCCCGAGGTGTGCAAGAAGTCCATCCAGGCGATGGCGGCGGATATGCAGGGTCGCATCGAGGCCCGATTCTTCGAGAGCTACACGCTGGACCAACTGGCGACGCTCACCCCGCGCGAGTTGGAGCTGCTTGGCCGGCTGGCCAACCCGATCATTGCCGCACCCGGCGACACCCACTATCGCGTGGTGTCCTGGGCGGAGGCGCTCGATGCTGCGGGGTCGGCGCTTAACCAGGCGAGGCCAGAGCGAACGCTGTTCTACGCCAGCGGCAGAAGCTCCAACGAGGCCGGGTTCCTCCTTCAACTTCTCGGGCGCGCGCACGGCACCAACCACGTCACCAACTGCAGCTACTACTGCCATCAGGCTAGCGGAGTTGGTTTGAAGGAATCGATCGGCGTCGGTACGGCGACGGTCTCCCTCGAGGACTTGGACAAGTGCGACCTCGTCTTCGTCATCGGAGGCAACCCCCCGTCGAACCATCCTCGACTCATGACCAAGCTCATGGAGGTTCGACGGCGCGGCGGCAAGGTGATCGTCGTTAACCCGCTGAAAGAGCTCGGGATGGTCAACTTCAAGGTTCCCTCCCGCCTCGGGAGCATGCTTTTCGGCTCTGAAATAGCGAGCAGCTACGTGCAAGTCAAGATCGGCGGGGACATCGCCTTCATGACCGGAGTCGCCAAGCGCCTGCTCGAGATCGGCGCCATGGACGAAGCATTCGTTTCGAGTTCGACGACCGGGTTCGACACCCTGCGAGCGACCATCGATACGACGCCCTGGGAGGCGATCGAGTCGGCCAGCGGTCTGAGCCGTCGCCTCATCGAGGACGTGGCCGACACTTACGCGGCGTCGGAGCGAACGATCTTCGCATGGACGATGGGCATCACCCACCATGAGCACGGGGTCGAAAACGTGCGATGGATCGTCAATCTCTCCGCGCTTCGGGGGATGATCGGGAAACCCGGCGCCGGGCTTCTCCCCATTCGCGGCCATAGCAATGTCCAGGGAATGGGCACCGTCGGGGTGACGCCGTCTCTGAGCAAAGCGGCGATTGAGAACCTGTCTAGAATCGGACTCACGGCTCCCGGCTTCGAGGGGTACGACACGCTCACCTGCCTCGAGGCAGCCGGCCGGGGCGAGATGGATTTCGCGCTGTGCCTGGGCGGGAATCTGTATGGTGCGAGTCCGGACGCGCCGTTCGTGCACAACGCCCTCGGCTCCATCGAGACACTGGTCTATCTGACGACGTCCCTGAACACCGGGCACGTCATGGGACGCGGCAAGACGACGATCGTTCTTCCCGTCCTGGCAAGAGACGAGGAGTCGCAGTCGACCACGCAGGAGTCGATGTTCAGCTTTGTCCGGCTGAGCGACGGCGGGCCCGCCAGGCATGAGGGCCCCAGGGGCGAGGTGGAGATACTGGCCGAGCTTGGTGATCGTGACTTGGGCAGCACCGGCCCAGTGAATTGGCCCGCGATGAAAGATCACGAGTCGATTCGCCAGTTGATCGCCAAGCTGGTTCCGGGGCTGGAAGCCATGTCCGAGATCGGACCGCGGAAGCAGGAGTTCGAGATTCCCGGTCGAATCTTGCACAAGGCCGGATTCAACACCCCCGATGGCCGGGCGGCGCTCACCGCGTCAACGATTCCTGCGGCTCCCGCCTTGGCCGCCGATCAACTGCTCCTGATGACCGTCCGGTCCGAGGGGCAGTTCAATACCGTCGTGTATGAGGAAACCGATATCTACCGCGGGCAGGAGCGAAGAGACGTGATCCTGATGTGTGCAGCCGACATCGAGCGGATGAGGCTGCAGCCGGACCAACGCGTCGACGTGAGCAACGGGGTTGGCTGCATGAAGGGCATTCTCGTCCGCGAGTTCGACGTCGCCCCCGGCTGCGCGGCAATGTACTACCCCGAGTCGAATGTCTTGGTCCCGCGAGATCGGGATGCCCGATCGAAGACGCCGGCATTCAAGGCTGCTATCGTTTCGGTGACCCCGAGCGGCGATCCGAGCATGATTCGACTCGGCGATCCCGCCGAGCGCCCGGTCGCCGCCAAGCGGGGCAACCTCAAAGCGTGCTGAGCGGCCCGCTCCACCAAATCGAGGCCGTGCTGCTCACCGGCGGCGCCAGCACTCGGATGGGGGCGGACAAGGCGAAGCTCTTGGTTCACGGCGAACCGATGGGCGACCGGACGGCACGGGCGCTGTCCTCGGCGGGTTACCCAGTGACCGTCTGCGGCAACAGCCCGATCGACGGATTCGCCTTTCTGCCCGATGCTCTTCCGCACGCCGGACCCCTCGCGGCAGTCGTGCAGTTTGAACCCTCGCGGCCTTACGTGTTCCTCGCCGCATGCGATCTGCCACGGTTCGACGCGCGAATCGCCGAGTTCCTGCTGAGCGTCATCGGATCGGCGGCCGCGGGGGTGCCGGTCCTCGAGGGCAACCGGCAGCCGCTGACCGCGCTCTACCGGGCCGACGCATTTGATGCGGCCAAGTCCGCCTTTGCGTCTGGTAAGCGGAGCATGATGGCCTGGCTCGATCTCCTCGAAGTCGAGGAGGTCGGCGCGGACCGGCTAGCGGCGGCCGGCATC
>DATGIR010000133.1:0-11757 GCA_035295605.1 Fimbriimonadaceae bacterium
CCGGGATCCCCAGCATCATGTAGGCGGTGTTGAGGAAGGAGAGCCAGAACTTCTCGTCCCCCATCAGCTCCCGGTAGTTCCCGAGCACGATCGGCGAGGTCTCTCCGGGCCGCTCCAGGTTCCAGTTCGTGAAGCTGGCCACCAGGCTGACCACGACGGGCACGAGGGTGAACACCAGAAAGCCGATCAGGTTCGGCAAGAGGAACGGCAGCGGGCTCGGACGCTTCATGTGCCGCTCGCCCGGCGGTACCGCTCCGCCAGCTTGGGGTTCTCTTCAAGGTTTCGCTTGATCGCCGCGTTGATCTGGGCGCCGGCGTCGCGCATTGCCGCTTCCGGGCTCTTGGAATCTGCCTGGACGAGGTCGAGTTGATCCTTGATGATCTGCGCGGCAACTTGGCCGGAGATGTAGGGGCTGACGTCCGCCCCCTCCGTCTCCTCGGCGATATCGCGCCAGGTCGCGTTGTCCCGCTCCTCCGGATGCGCCGGATCGTGGAGAAACCCGGCGCCCTGATTAAACGTGCGAAGCGCGGAGATACCGTCCGCTTGCACGTTGATGAGGCTGTTATAGGGCTGCCCGAGCTGAAATAGAAGGAAGTCGAGGTCCTCCTGTTGGTGGCGGCTGGCTCGATTGATGAGGGTCGCCCGGCCGTAGCCGAAGAACTTGCGGACGGTGCCGTGGGGGGCTTCCTCGACCCCTAGGTCCAGCCCCTTGTACGTGCGTAGCTGCGCGAGCCACCAGCGGCCGCCCAGCGCGATCGCTGCGTGGCGGGCGCCGAAGATGCTGAGCGCGCCCGAACCGAAACCACCGGCCGTGGACATCGACGCATCCTCGACCGGCGTGGACGAGACGCGATACTTGTACACGAGGTCGTGCATCATCGTGATCGCCGCCACCGATGGGGCGTCACCCAAGGTGCAGCGGGTGCCGTCGGGCGTATAAACCCGCGCCCCGAAGCCGGCGAAGAAGTCCCGCCACTGCCACCACTCGAAGAGGAAGCCGTACCGAATCGGGCGTCCATCCGGTTCGCGCTGCGTCAGCTTCTGTGCGAGGGGAATGAACTCACCCCAGGTCCACGGGCCCCGATGCTCGCCAACTCCCGCTTCCTTGAGCACCTCGCGGTGAACCCAGAGGGCGTCGACGGCGAAGTTGGTGGGAATTCCGTAGACGCGCCCTTCGTAGATCGCCGATGGCAGCACCCCCGGATACGCGAGCTTCCGAAGGTCGATTCCCCGCTTGGTCAGCTCGTCGGTGATGTCGAGCGCGATGCCGCCTTGGACGTACGCAGAGAGCTCGAAGGGATCGAACGCGTCGAACACGTCCGGGCCGACACCGCCGAGGCTCTGAACGATCACCTTGTCCGGCCCCGCCGCCGGGTCCAAGTTCACGTGTACCCCCGGATGCTCGCCGGAAAACAGGTCGCATTGCGCCTGCCGCAGCGGGTTCGTGTCCGACACCCGCACGAGCTCGAGCATCCCGGTTTGCGGCTTGGGCTGGATGCGCCAGACGGCGAGGGACAACACCGCGAGCCCCAAGAACATCAACCCGAACGTGCGCTTCAACTGTGAAATCCGCCTTCGCCAGTATGCCGCCGAGACCGGTTGCATTTTCAGTATGCCGTGTTATAATGACGGAACTGATTAACCGCTTCATCAGTCATACGGCTGGCGGTTCGGAACATGGCAGTTACGATCAAGGAAGTTGCAAAGCTCGCCGGCACCTCGCCGGCCGCCGTCTCGGCCACCCTCAGCGGCCGGGCCAGCAACATCCGCGTCGGCGCCGCGACCAAGGAGCGCATCTACGCGGCCGCCGCCCAGCTCGGCTACCTCTCCAATCCCGTGGCCCGCAGCCTCGCCACCGGCAAGACCAAGGTGGTGGGTGTGATGCTTCCCTACGTCGAGGCGTTCGCCGACCACGACCCCTTCTGCGCCCAGGTCACCAACGGAATCATCCACGAGGTCATCCGGGACCAGTACAACGTGATGCTCTACACGGGCGGCGGGGTCGAGGGCGGCTCGATGGCGGCCTCCGCGGTCGACTCGCGCGTCGACGGCCTCGTCCTCGTGCTGCCACCGCGCGACTGCGCGGTGTTCGCCAAGTGCGAGGCTCGCCACATTCCCTACGTTTCCGTCGTACGAGCTCCGGCCCCCGGCTCCTACTCCGTCAACTCCGACGACCACGAGGGAGGGCTCCTCGCCACGAGGCACCTGATCGGCTTGGGTCACCGGCGCATCGCCCACCTGGTCGGCAGCGACGAAATCTCCACCTCGCCCGAGCGCCTCAACGGCTACCGGCAGGCGCTGGCCGAGGCCGGGCTGGAGCTCGATCCGAAGTTGGTGGTTCCCGCCGGCTTCGACTGGCGGCGCGGATACATGGCGACCAAGACCCTCCTCGAGCTGCCGCGCGCCGAGCAGCCGACCGCGATTTTTGCCGCCAACGATCTCTGCGCCGAAGGCGCGATCCGCGCCCTGCGCGAGGCGGGCCGCACCGTTCCCGAAGATGTCGCCGTCGTGGGCTACGACGACACCTGGTTCGCGTCCATGACGCACCCCGCCTTGACCACGGTTCGGATGCCCATCGCCGAGATGGGCGCCCTGGCCGTTCGAATGCTCGTCGATCTCGTGGAGGGGCGCCCCGTCGACACCCCCCACCCCGTTCTCCCGGTGTCCCTCACCGTTCGCAACTCATGCGGCGCTGCCACCGCCGCCACTACGTCTTCCCCGCACTCTATCAACGAGGATAATCATCATGCCAACCATTCGTAAGGGCTTCACGCTCATTGAACTTCTCGTCGTCATCGCGATCATCGCGATCCTCGCTGCCATTCTTTTCCCGGTCTTCGCGCAAGCCAAGCTGCAAGCCAAGAAAGCGGCCGACCTCAGCAACTACAAGCAAGCGACGCTGGCGCTCCTGATGTACACGAACGACTCGGATGACACCTATCCGCTGTCGACCTTCTGGGACGACACCTTCACGTTGCCGTTCACAACCGGATACTCGTGGAGCAGCGCCTGGTGCGTCCAGCCCTACATCAAGAACCTGGGCATCTACGATTGCCCGGTAGACCCGAACCAGTCCACCTACAACGCCGCCTACTACGGCATCGACCCGAGCCGGGTCACCGCGTTTCAGAGCTTCCAGTCCAACGCGATTACGCCGGCCTACACCATGTTCATTTCGGCGAAGTACCCGACCGGGGTTCCGAACCCGCAGGGCCTGATGCCGGACCCGATTTCCATGCCCCCGTGCAGCTTCTACGGCTCGTGCACGGCGGACACGACGACGACCACCACCTCGGTGCCCAAGCCGTCCACGATCGTCCTGCTAGCCGGAGGCAACAACGAGCTTTACGGCAAGTTCTGGGGATGCGGCCCTTGGATCCAGAACGAGATCGACTGGTGCTACACGGGCTATGGGATCAGCGACGAGTGGAAGATCGACCTGATGGTCTTCACCGTGCCGACCGACCCCTGGTACTACGGCTGGCGTAAATTCGCCCTGAAGTCGAACTACTCGTTCAGCGACGGCCACGCCAAGACTCTGTCTCCGGGCGACATGACGGATCCTGCGCGCTGGGTCATCAACCCGCCCGCCAACGACAATTTCGGCGGCTGATTCGTCCCTTCCATGAACGTGGGCCGCTTCGAGTGGCCCACGGCATACCAATATGAAGCACCTCTTTCTTTGCCTCCTTTTGGGCCTGGTTGTGGTCGGCGGCTGCAACAAGGACTCGGGCCCGCCGTTAAACGCCGAGCAGGAGAAGCAGGCGACCCGGCTCGATGAGCTTGCCAAGAAGTCGGGCGGCGATTGGAGCAAGCTCTCCGCCGACGAACAGAAGGAAGCGGTCCTTCTCGGCGGGAGCGAGCAAGGCGCGAAGATGCTGCTGCTCGGGAAGGCCGGCAAGATCGGCAACCATCCCGGCGGCCCGGGCGGTCAAGGAACACCCGGCGGCCCATCCAAGCCGGCCGGGCAGTAGTATCCGTATACTGCGTAGCCAATGGCTGATACCTACAAGGGCCGCGAGCTCACCGTCATCTACGACTCCGGTCGCTGCCTCAATGCGTCTGAATGCGTCAACGGTCTCCCCGCCGTATTCAATGGCGACAATGAACCGTGGATCAACCCGGACGGGGCCTCGGCGGAGGAAGTCGTCAAGGGCGTCTGCCGGTGCCCCACCGGCGCCCTGCAGGTTCAAGGCGCCGACGGCTCCAGCGTCGAAACTCCCGACGCCGAGAGCACCGTCCGCGTCACCGCCGACGGTCCCCTCCACGTACGCGGGCAGATCAACTTTCTCGACCCCAACGAAGACGTCGTCTTCACGGAGACCCGGGTCGCCCTTTGCCGGTGCGGCAAGTCGAAGAACAAGCCGTTCTGCGACGATTCCCACCTCGAGTCGGGCTTCTGCCACACCGCCCACACCCTCGAAGGCAAGGTCGGCGAGGCGCCGGCCGGTCCGGGCGCCCTCAACATCGAGCCCCTCGCCAACGGCCCGCTGTTCCTCACCGGCTCCTTCAAGATCTACTCGACCGACGGCGCCGTCGTCTGCGCGGGCTCGAAGACGGCGCTCTGCCGCTGCGGGCTATCCGAGAACAAGCCGTTCTGCGACGGTTCGCACAAGGAAGGCGGCTTCGAGGCGCCAGTGTTGAGCAAGCCCTAACGGCTGAACAGGTAGGTGATCCCGAAGATCATCCGGTTGCGCCAGGCTGTCCAGTTGTGGCCCTCCCCCGTCGTCCGGGAGCCGTGCACGCGGTGCATCTCCCGCAAGACCTCGGTGAGGGCTTCGTTCGACTTCGTGAGGTCTCCCTCAAGCGTTCCCCAATCGAACCAGAGCTTGGTGGATTTTGGGATCTTGCCGAGCGCCTGACGCGTCGTCAGGCTCTGCCACGCCGCCCCCGCCGGCGCGTATTGAAACGCGCCCGACTGCGACTGGATCCCGCCCGAAATCTGGTTGGGATACGCTTCGGCCAGCCGGAGGGCGATCACACCGCCCAGGCTCGAGCCGCCCAGATAGAGGTCCGGGGCCCGGCCGCTGGCGCCCGTCGACTTCCGCACCGCCGGGAGAATGTGCTTGAACAGCAGGTCGGCGTACGCCGCGTAGCCGCTTCCATACTCGGCCATCCGGTTCGCGGGGGGGACGAGGACCAGCACGACCGGGTGAATACGGCCGGACTCGGTGAGGTTCTCGTAGACGTTGGCGATGTGGCCCAGCCGGTCGTAGGTCTCACCGTCCGCGTAGAGCATGATCGGCAGCCCGGCCGAACTCTCCGGCGCGTAGACGACGAACTTGCGCCCGCCCGCGGACAGCTCCTTCCGCGCGAGGGGATGGCGCGGCGCGGCGTCCGGATACGGCGTGCGGTGGTACATCGGCCCTTCCCAGGCCGAGTTCTCGCCGCCGAGCCCGTTGTCGCAACGCTTGGGGTTAGCGGGATCGAGAATCCACTTGCCGTCGACGACGAACTTGTACTCGAACCGGCCGTCGTTGGGTACGGTCAGCCTCGCGCTCCACTCGCCGCCCGCCTTGGTCATGGGGGCCGGGCTCCACTGGTTCACGTCGCCGGCGAGGGCCACCGCCTTGGCGGTGCGGCTCTCGTACTTGAGGGTCACGTGGATGTTGGGCCTGGCTACGAGGGCCACGAGAAGGAAGAGCACTGCCCGAGGTTACCGTCCGCATTCCCGATCCCTGATCCCCGATCCCTGATCCCCGTTCATAATGTGATTAAGCGTGTTATCACTCTTCGCGTTCGCCGCGCTTCTTCCCGCTCTGAAACCCGCCACCGGCTTCACGGTCGTCCGGGATCACGGCCTCGCTTGGCTGGTGAACCCGGCCGGGAAGCGCACCTGGTCGTTCGGCGTCTGCGTCGTCGACACCGGCGTCAAGTTCGACGAGTACGACACCGCCAACCCCGCGTATTCGGCCTGGCGCTACTACACCTCCAAGCCGGCATGGGCGACCGATGCGCTCAAGATCCTGAAATCGGGCGGCTTCAACACCGTCGGCGCCTGGAGCGACTATTCTTCCCTTCTCGCGAGCCCCGGCAACGACCTGATGATGACGCCGATCCTCCACTCGGGCTCCTCGGCCGGGTTTCCGTGGCTGGACATGTGGGATCCCAAGCTCGTCAAGGTCGCCGACGACGTCACCAAGGGCCTGATCACGGGCCTCAAGAACGACCCGCGCATCATCGGCTACTTCTCGGATAACGAGCTCGGCTGGTGGAAGCCCGCCATCTGGGACTGGGTCTGGAAGCAGAAGAGCCACTACGAGCGCGCCCACGTCGTCGCAACCCTCCGGTCCCACTATCGCGGCTCGTGGCAGGGGTTCACCGCCGAGTTCCAAGTAGACGGCGCCTCGGGTTGGGAGGCATTGGCGAAGCGGGGTCATCCCTACCTCCGCCCTGATTGTCGCGGCATCGACGCGATCACCGAGGTGCTCGGCATGCTCGCCGACCGCTACTACACGCTCTGCGGCGGGCTCATCAAGAAGTACGCCCCGCACGCCCTCTACCTGGGCGACCGCTACATCAGCAACTACTATCCGGAGATCGCCGCGGCCGCCGGACGCCACTGCGACGTCGTTTCCACCAACCTCAACCCCGACTTCACCGACGGCGCCTTCGCCGACTATTACCTGGCGTCGCTGGAGCGGCTCACGGGCAAGCCGCTGATGATCACCGAATACTACATGTGCGCGCGGGAGGGGCGGAGCGGGAACGGAAACGACCGGTCCGGCTTCCCGGTGGTGCAGACCCTCGCCGAGCGCGCGGCGGGCTTCGAGACCACGACCCGCGCGTTGCTGGGAAACCCGAACGTCGTCGGCGCCCACTGGTTCCAGTACTACGACGAGCCCAAGAACGGCCGCGGCGACGGCGAGAACTACAACTTCGGCGTCGTGGACACGTCCAATCGGCCGTACACCGAGCTGCTGGAGCGAGGGCGCGCCCTCGACCTGAATGCGCTTCATGCCGCGGCGGTAAAGGGTGGCGCGGTTTCGGGGGTGATCCCTCCCGCGCCGGCGGACGGCGCCGAGCTCGTGAAATGGGACCGGGTCGGCGGGCTCATCAGGGCGCAAAGCCGTGTTCCGCGCGGCGACCTCTACGCGGCTTGGAGTACCGGCGGCCTGGAGCTCGGCCTCATTTGGCCGGACGAGCGGTTCGGGGCTCAGTACTTCAAGGGAAACAAGGAGCCGCGCGCCTCTTGGACGACGATCGAGGTCTCCTGTGGGGCGACGGGGAAATCGTGCGTGATCGCGTTGGACCAGGCTGGGCACGGGGTTGCGACCCCGAACTGGGCGGTGAAGGGCAAGAACGAGACGACGTCGCGGGTGGTCGTCACGGTGCCCGCGCAAGCGCTCGGGTTTGCGGCGTTGTCGGCGGGTGAGCCGATCGATTTGACGGTCAAGCTCGTCTGCGGGCACCGGGCGTACACCACCGTTTGGCACGTGCGGTCGACATTGGGAGCGCCGCCCATGTGTGCCACTGGCTTCAGCCAGTGCGCGTCCGGAGCGCCAACCCGCCCGTGTGTGCCACTGGCTTCAGCCAGTGCCCACCAGGAGCGCCGGGCGTTACCGGCGCCTACGGTTTTCCGTCGTCGTGCCACGGGTCAGCGACCCGTGTCCGGCGCGCCGGGCGTTACCGGCGCCTACGGTTGATCGTCGGCGTGCCTAGAAGCGCAAATCCCTCAAACTCCGCCGCCTTCGGCTCAGAGCTTTCGAACCGCACGTGAATCGGCCCTCCGGCCCTCACCGTCGAGCCCTCGATCACCCCATACGCCCACGACATCCCGCTCCAGATCGGCCGGTCGTCCTGGCGGCGAATCGGCACCTCCCGACCATCCTGCGTCGCGAGAATTCGTAGCAGCGCGGCCGAGCGCACCCCGTCCGGCGGCGCGCCGCCGGAAGTCCGTATCGCCATTCCCTCCGCGTCCCGCTGGGTGAACCCGACGTGGAGGTCGCCCTCCGGGGGAGCGGGAACAACCCCCTCTAGGCCACCCTCGATCCGCCGCCACTCCACCGCCATGGGCGCCAAGCTGAGCCGCGGACCTTCCCCGACCCCGAGATCGGGCGCATCGCTCCCCCGCGCCAAGACGGCGACCGCACCCGGTCCAAGCCTCAGCGCGCCCTCCCGAAGCTCACCCAACCCGTCCAAGCACGCCAGCCGAAACTCCTCCCCGGCAACCAGCTCGCGCGGCTCCAAGCCCGGGTTCACTACCGTCAACAGCCCGCCCGCCGCGTACGCGTAGAGTTCGCCGGCGCCGGGGTTGCCGCCCACCCACTCCGGTTCGCCCGCCGCTTCGTACAAGCCTTGCACCCGGGCCAGCCAGCGGGCATCCTCGTCCGTCAGCGCCTCCAGGTTCCCCATCGCCACGTGAACCCGCCCGCCCCGCGCATAGGAGAGCAGCGCGGTCGTCCGCCACGCCTCGGCGCCGCGCCGGTAGCAGGTGCCGCACCGGCCGATCATGAACCCGCAGTTGTCGATCTCGCGCAGCCCAAGGCCACTCCCGCGATGCAGCAGGTGCACCATGGCGTCGGCGTACACGTCGCAGCTTCGCCAAAGGCTCGCCAAGGGAAGATCCGCCGGTCGCGGGTCGCCGCAGTAGACGGTGTCGAAGACCTCCAGCCAGGCGCGGTCCAGCACCGGCCGCACCGGCCGGTCGGACCACGTCATGTACTCGGTGTGCTCAAAGCCGTTGTAGGCGAGCAGCTCCGCCTCCGGGTGGCCCTCGCGAAACGCCCGTAGCGCACCCCGGAAGGCGGCCACATTCCCTCGGCGCACTTCCCCCGCGTCGGAGGCGGCCATCCCTGCCGGCGACGCGTTGAAATCCGCGAAGTCGAACTTGAACACCCGGATCCCCCGCGCGTACCAGTGCGCCAGCACCGCCATGAATCCGTCGAGAAACCCGCCCTTCGAGCACGAGTAGCCCCACCCGTCCGCGGCGAGCGAGTCCCGCCAAGCGGCGGGCGGCTCGAGGTGGAACGCCGTATTCGCGGTGAACCAGAGCCCGGGAAGGATCCCTTCCCTCTCGCAGGCCTCCAGCCACCTTTCGGGGCCGTGCGGCCACCGGTCCCGACGCCACTCGAGGTAGCCGCCGTCCGGCGCGTACCAGAACGCGTCCATCAAGTACGCGTCGAACTTCACGCCCAGGCGCCGCAGCCGGCACACCTGCTCGAACTGGAACATCGCCAGCTCCTCGGTGAGCGGGACGTTGTCCGACATCTCGTCGTACGCCGACCAGTTGTCGTAGACGTAGAGCGGCCGCTTAGTTGACAATCGCCACGAGGAAGCCGTCGTACCCCTTGCTGCCGACGGTCTGAAGCGCGGTTGCCGACACCCGCTTGTCGTCTCGAAGGGATTCGGCCAGCGTGCGAATTCCCCGGATGTTCGGGTCGTCAGTGGTCGGCTCGACTACCTTCCCTCCTCGAACTACGTTGTCCACCACGATCACCGAGCCGGCGTGCGAGAGCTTCAGCGCCCACTCGAAGTAGCCGGGCACGTTCGCCTTGTCGGCGTCGATGAAGATGAAGTCGAAGGGCGGGTCGCCGGCCAGCTTGGGCATCACGTCGAGCCCGGCCCCAACCTTGACCTCAACCTTTCCGCCCACACCGGCGGCGTTGATGTTCTGCAGCGCCACCTCGGCATGCACGGCAGAGAGCTCGATCGTGATGAGGCGCCCGTTCTCGGGGAGCGCGCGCGCCAGCCAGATCGTGCTGTAGCCGCCGAGGGTGCCGACCTCCAGAATCCGGCGCGCGCCGACCATCCGCGCCATGAGCTGCAGCATCTTCCCCTCGGTGGGCGAGACGTCGATGGCGGGCAGCTCTGCCCGTTTGTTGTTGGCGAGTGTCTCGAGAAGCGAAGGGTCGTGCGCGAGCAGGTTTTCGACGAAGTAGCCTTCGACGGGCTGCCATGCGGTTTCCTGAACCATGGGTTCAGGTTACCGGTCCGCTACCCCCTCAAAAGGTTCCTCAAATACAGTTCGCTCACCGGCCGGAACTGGTAGTCGTTCCCCAGCAACTTCCGAAGCCGCCGGATCGCCTCCGCCCGCGAGATTCCCATGTTCTCCTCGTACCGCTCCCAGAACGCGTTCCACCATCCCGCCGGTTGCACGTGGTTGCCCACATACTCGGTCGGCCGGCCGGTTTCGCCGTCCACAACCAGTGAACCGACGTTCTCGCCCTGGTCGTAGATCCGGTCGATCTCATGCTTGATCGACTTCATGTCGTCGCCTGAGACGACGCCGTTAGAGGTCGCCTTATAGAACTGAACCGTCACGCGCACGGGCAGATTCGGGTCGCGCTGAATGGCGAGGTGGTCGATCTCTGTGAACGGCCCCTCGATATCGCCGTGGCCGATCACGGCCGCTTCCACGTCGCTCCCGCCTCGTCCGGCGGCCTTGCCGCCGAAGCCCCCTGCGCCGAAGATGCTGGTCGGAGCGGCCAGGCTCTCGAGAGCTCTGAACTCGCTTCGGTGCTTCAACGGAATCTGGATCAGCAACACCATGCTCAGCCCGGCGCCCTTGCTGATCTCGCCGCCGGAGGGCCGGAAGTCGCTCAAGCGCTCGCCGGTCAGGCTGGCGCGCTCGCCGTCGGCGTTATGGAACAGCCGCTGGCCCCAAATCGAGCCGTTCTCGACCGAATCCCGCTTGTTGTCGATGATCGTGGTGCTCGTCCCCTCGCGGGTCGCCAAAACCGTCAGCACCGCCGGATTGCCGCTGCTAGAAAGGTAGTTGAACAGCACCGGGTTGAAGGTCGCCTGGCCGGACTTCGGGACCGGCAGGAAGCACGCCTGGGCGCTCACCAACACCTTCGAGTCGCGCGCGGCCAGCAGGTCTTTGTGCGATCCCAGCCAGGATTCCGGCTTGCTCAAGAACTCGGTGGGGTGCTCCAGGAACTCGCGAAGCGAAACCCGCTTGAGCGGCTGCCCGTGCTCGTTGCCCACGAGCAGGGTGAAGTCGCTCGGGTCGATGTCGCACGTCTTGTCGGAAAAGTTCGGATACCGAACGACCGGCATGCATCGGACGCCGTTCGGGCCGATGTCAGGCTGGCCGTAGCCGACCTGAATCGTCATGTCGCTGATGTTCGGCCCGACCGCGGAGTTCTTGTATCGGCCGGTGTCCTCCCAGGTCAGGTTCAGCACGTTCAGGCCATACTTCCCGGCCAATCGCGCCGCCTCGGGGTCCTGGGCCATTTCGGCGGTGCGCTGAATCGCCTCCAGGTATGCCGCCCGTGCCTCCGAATCCATCCTCGGTCCGTGCCGATGCCCGCTCAGCGGATCCCAGCTCGTCAACTGCCCTTGTTGGGCTATCGCCGCCAACACGACCGGCGACAAAGCCGCCGTCATCGCTATCCTTCTCGCTCTTCCGGAGAATCTCAACTTCATAACTCCTTCGCCTGTGTGGCGTGATCTGAACCTTGGACGGCTGCCACCAGGCCGCGTTTCATCGCCTCAGCGGGCCACAGGTATAAGTGCTGGGTTTCTCGACATACGGGAAGCAGCCATGTTCAGCGGAGAAAACGGGTGATATAGTCATGGTATTCGCGCCCCGATAGGGGAGGTTCCTGTGCGCCTATCCAAATTTGCTCTCCTTGGTTTCTGCCTCGCTTGTTCGAGCGCTGCGTTGGCGCAGTCGACCCTTTCCGGCGCCTATAACCCGCTCATCACCACCGGCGACGCCGATCAGATGGCGGCTTGGCTTGGGGAGGGAGACCTCAACTTCACGTCGGTCTTCGACCACGTCTCGGGCGACGGCAAGACTTCTCACGATTT
>DATGIR010000134.1:0-4548 GCA_035295605.1 Fimbriimonadaceae bacterium
CGTGCTTCCGCACCGACTCCAGGCACTGCTCGTGAATGTGGCCGACGAAGCGTAGGTCGGGCGTGCGCCGCAACAGCTTCATGTGGTCGACACGGGTCCCAGAACCCTCGCCCTCTTCGACGAACTGGATGCGTGCCATGAACCCGGCGACGTGGTCTGGCGCGTTCAGGGCGGCGCGCAGGAGCTCCTCGCCGGTCGCGAACGGGACGTAATCGTCGGCATCGAGCCACAAGACCCACCTTCCCTCGGCGTATTTGAGCGATTCGTTCCGGGCCTCGGCGAACGAGTTTGGCCACTCGATCTCGACGAGGACGTCGGCGTATTCCTGCGCGATTTCGACGGTCCGGTCGGTCGAGCCGGTATCGACGACGACGACTTGGTTAACGAACGGCTTGATGCTTTCGAGGCAGTTCGCGAGCACTCGTTCTTCGTTCCGCACGATCATGCAGAGGGAGATGTCGGCTTCCTCCCGCAGGCGGGCGATCTCGGCGAGGAGCTTCTCCGGCTTGCGCTCTTTGTTGAACTCGACGAGACCCGAGCGCCCGGTGAAGCCGGGTAGGCGGGAAGCGAAGCCGGTTTCCTCGTCTAGCCGCCACTTGTGGCGGAACTTTTCGCCATTCTCGGTGAGAAGCCGGGTCGAGTCCGGTACCGAGCGTTCGAGGGTGCGCGAGCCCCAGTGATGGATATAAGCCCGGCCGACCATCTTGAGCCGGTAGCCCGCCCGGGAGATCCTGTAACACAGCTCCGTGTCTTCGTAGAGACATTTGCCGATCGAGACGTCGAACGGGCCGACTTCGTCGAGGACGGAGCGGCGGACGGCGAGGGCGAAGCCGACGAGAATTTCCACGTCCTGGTCCGGCCGGGCGGAGAGCGCCAAGTCCTCGGCGAAGAGGTCGAGGGAGTCGAGGGTGGCGTACGTGGGCTCGACGAGCTGGTGGTATCCGACGCAGTTGGAAACCGGACCGGCGGCGCCGACGGTGCCGCCCTCCATCAGCCCTTCGACGAGCCTGACGATCCCGGCGCGGGGGGAAATAGTGTCTGAGTTGAGAAACAGGATGACCTCGCCGCTCGAGTGCGCGTAGCCGACGTTGCAGGTTGCGCCGAAGCCGAGGTTGGCGTCATTCCGGAGCAGTGTCACGAAGTCAAACTCGGCGGCGACGGCGGCCGCATCGTCCGGGGAGGCGTCGTCGACCACGATGGTTTCGTGAAGGAGGTCCCGGCACTTGGCCAGGGAGTCGAGGCACTGCCTGAGCTCGTCCGGGCCGCCGTAGAGCGGGATGACGACGCTGACTTTCGGCCAGTTTGCGGGCGGTTCGACGACGTTTTCGCGCCACCTCGGCAGGTGCTCGAGCTCCTTGGGCGGGACCACCTGACACACCGCGCCGTAGACGGCGGGGTGTGTCGGGTGAAGTTGGCGGATGAGGGGGTCGGCCGCCCAGCCCTTCCACACCCGGCGATACCACTCGCGCCCCACTTCGTCGCGGTGGCCCCAGGTCGAGATCTTTCGTAAGATCCGGGAGTCTGGCCCGGCATAACTCAAGTGCATCAGGCCCCCGTGGCAGTCCTCCAGCGTAATCGTCCGCTCTCCCGAATACTCGCGGATGTGTCCGTGCTGGCTTGTCTGGCAGTTGAGCATCAGGATGGGAGCGAGCGCCTCGGGCGGCAGGATTTGGTGCGCTGCGTCACGCCAGAACGTCCGCATTTTCACGCGGACGACGTCGGCGAGGTCCTTTTCCGCAATGGCCGCTAGGGCTTCGAGCAGCCGGGCCTCCGGAATCTCGTCACCGTCGGGGATGAAGATGTGGGGGCCGGGAATCTCGCCCCGCTCGTACATTTCGCGCATGGCGGCCAGGGCGGCGCGGCGATGCTCGCTCTCGTCGGGGTGGTCGCAGAGGATTACTTTGGCGCCGGCCGCTTCGGCGACTTCGGCGGCGCGCTCCCAGCAGCCGGTGCTGCCGTTCCAGGCGCGCTTGCTGACAGGGGTGTAGACGGGGCCATAGGGAGCGAAGGCGCGGATCACGTCGCCGAGGAAGTAGTGGTCGTCGTGGACGACGATGCAGGTCGCGATCTCGAACTTGGCGGCTTGTTCGTTGGGCATCTCTTCTTGGCTCCCGTTCATGGCCACGACAGGAAGTTGGCAGGTGGGGATACCCGGGCGCCAGCCGTCTCTTGGGCGTCAGCCCTACGAAGGCGGTTGAAACGCGGTAGACAGGTGGGCACCTGGGGGCAGGGTCCGCCGCTTCGACTGGCGCGTGCGAGCCTGGTCGGATGCGCAACGATTGCTGCGATTCGTCGACACTCGATGAGACAGCTCAGGTCGTCCCGCGGGCAAATCAGGGATAGCGTTGACGTGCGCCCAACTCGACGGGCGTGCATGCGGCAGCCGGCGCAGCCGTCCACGGGACAGCTTAGAGAAGCGGCATAGCGAGCCCGAAGGCAGGAAGGGCGACTATGTGTCGCCAGGGTGTTCGACGACCAGTCGTGGGACGCCACGAGGGGAGGGACCCGACCGTGTCGAGGATGAGCGCGCAAAGCCCTCGGGCATCCACGGCCCTACGAATATGGCGTCAGTTCCACGCCGATCAAGAAAGCGACCCAGGCTGTCAGTGCCTGAAGGGCGGCCTCCGAGCAACCTGGAGCGGCGCGGCCGGGATAAGGAGACCCACTTGATGAGGGGTCGCCCGGGTCGATCGCTCGCCCTTCGGCTCTGGCGGTTGTTGGGCGAGGCAGACTCTTGTGTATGCGGTCAGCTCTGGGGCGAGGACGTAAAGCAGTGCAGTTGCGACTTGAATTGTGATGGCGATTGATTAGCGCCGATTGTCCCGGGCTGTCGGGGAATTACCGTCAGTTAACGTCGCCCCGGTTCCTTGGCGACGAGGCGGCGATCGGGCGCCGGGACACACCGTGCGGCTGCATCGTAGGCATCCTCATCGTTTCGGACTAATCGCCTCAGTCACGACGCGCCAATAGGTTCGAATGTCTCCGCTGGCACGAGACATCTCTGCGCGTGCCCAAGACAAAGCGTGCTTGACACCCCCACCGCTTGCGGTTGCCAGGAGTACGAGCATCCGCCCCGCGGCGACCCTCCGACGCGGGTTTGGATCCGCTAGGACTTTTGTGGCGTAGTCCTCACCATCACGCAGATATTCGGGATCCGTCGTGAAGTGCGACCCAGCCTCGATCCACCGGCGCTCGATGGCGGCCTCTTCGCGTTGGTATTTAGCTGGAGTTTGGAGCTTAAGAGCTCTAGCCAGATTTGAAACCCAGAGGGCTTTGTCCGTCCCGACAGTGTTCACGGCGCGCTCCTCAATCTCCCCGAGGAGGAGGGTCTTTGGGGCTTGCTTGAGTTCAACGGCGGCGAACACGATTTCGATCCCAAACTGCTGAACCAGTGGACGTTCGTCACGCAGGGCTTGCAGACTGAACCTCCAAGCCTCCATGTCGACGATGCGATTGCGTTCTATCCGTGCAGTCACTGCTTTTGCTTGGGCCGCTGCCTCAGGGACGCTAGGCCCAGTGGCCTTGCTTGAGACGCGCTGCGCCAGCGCCATGTCAGGCATCTCGCTCGAGCGACCGCAGAGAGGGGGGGCAAGCAGTGCTAACAGCGCTACCAACGGGTAGCGAGATGGGGCCTTACCCGGGGTCGTCCTCTTGGGCAGACCTTGCGCATTACACCGGCCCCGCCATCTAGACGGAGAATCTGGCAACAACTCGACCAACTCTACCAGTTCTAACGGGGAAAGAGGCCTGCATCGCAGAAAGCTCCTATGCAGGAAATGGTCGGATCGAGACCTGCGCCACCCACGATGTGGATGGGTGTAACATCCATTATGCAACCGCAGCAAAAGGCACATTCTTGATGCCAGAAGGGGTCTTTCGGATGCGACGGGTCACGTATCCACTTGCAACTAGAGAAATCGTCGCAGCCGAGCGGGCCGCCGGGGGTCGGCGGCGGCGGAGGCGCAGGGGGTTCGGGCTCGGGCTCCGGCTCAGGTTCTACTGGTTGCGGCGGGGTCACCGGACGGGGCGCCCAGGGCCCGGTGGGCTTGGTCCACCCAAGACCGGGGTAATCCCAAACGTTGCACGGCGGCTTGGGCGGCCCCGGAGGGCCCTGGGGGCCCGGCAGCCACCAAAGTGGCGGCGTCGGGTTTAGCAGGATTGGCGCGAGGATTGGCCCGGAAAGTCGACCGGATCGGTCAGTCCTTGAGCACGGGGCCTGGCGCACGTACCCGTATGGCTGTTGGTACGGCCACAAGGTGTCCGTGCTCATCCAGCGGCTCAGATCTACTCGCAAATGTCTGGCTCGCACGTAGAGCGTGTTCAGAAAGTCTTTGAAGTAGCCGAGCACCCCGCAAAACGTAAACGGCGTGGTCGAGGAGCCGGTATGCACTCGCTCCTCGCCGTAGGGCCAGTAATCGTAGGTGTCGGTGACGGCGCCGTTCGTGTCGATCAGGGCCACCGTGCTGCCGAGGTTATCCGCCACGTACTGGCGGACCACGCCGCCCCGCTGTTCGGCGACGATCCGTCCGCCGAAGGTCGAATACACAA